>CAYQBW010000044.1:0-10644 GCA_964415725.1 uncultured Planctomycetia bacterium | reverse complement strand
GGAAAAGGGGGGCCAGCCCCGCGGTGGGGACCGGTCCCACATCTCCAGGTTCGGCCCCCTCCCCCGCCGTCCTTTAACCGGAAGGCTCCATGGCAAGGGGCCTTCCGCGGCGGGAAGGGATCTCCTTCCGTCAAGCCCCTTCCCGGGCCGGGCCGATAAACGGGAAAGGCCGGGCCGCCCGGCCGGCCTCAACAGGAAAGGACTTCCATGAAGACCGCCCTCATCACGGGGATCACCGGACAGGACGGCTCCTACCTGGCGGAATTCCTTCTTTCCAGGGGATACCGCGTCGTCGGTCTGCGCCGCCGGACCAGCACCGAAAACTGCTGGAGGATCGCCCACATCCTGGACCAGGTGGAGCTGGTGGACTGCGACGTCACCGACCAGGCCGGGGTGATCCGGGCGGTGGAAAAGACCGAGCCCGACGAGATCTACAACCTGGCCGCCCAGTCCTTCGTCCCCACTTCCTTCAACGAACCCTTCGCCACGGGAACCGTAACGGGTCTCTCCGTGGTGAACCTCCTCGAGGCCGTGCGGATCCTGAATCCCGGGATCCGTTTCTACCAGGCTTCGTCGAGCGAGATGTTCGGGGCCGTCCGGGAGAGTCCCCAGAGGGAAACCACCCCTTTCCACCCCAGGAGCCCTTACGGGGTGGCCAAGCTCTACGGTCACTGGATCACCGTCAACTACAGGGAAAGTTACGGGATCCACGCCTGCTCGGGCATCCTCTTCAACCACGAGTCCCCCAGAAGGGGCCCGGAATTCGTGACCCGCAAAGTCAGCATCGCCGCGGCCCGGATCAAGCTGGGGCTCCAGGCCAAGGTCCCCATCGGAAACCTGAAAGCCAGCCGGGACTGGGGTTTCGCCGGGGACTACGTGCGGGCCATGTGGCTCATGCTCCAGCAGGAGGAGCCCCGGGACTTCGTGGTGGCCACGGGGGAGTCCCATACCATCGAGGAACTCCTGGAGACGGCCTTCTCCTTCCTGGGCCTGGATTGGCGCGCCCACGTGGTCCAGGACCCCCGCTTCTTCCGGCCCAGCGAGGTGGATTTCCTCCTGGGAGACGCCACGGAGGCCCGGGAGAAACTGGGCTGGGAACCCACGGTGACCTTCGAGGAGCTGGTCCGCATGATGGTCCGGGCGGACTTGAAGGACCAGGCCGGGAAAGCAGGGATTCCGGTGGACCGGTCCTTGATGCTCCCCGAACTCGTCCCCTGACCTTCCCCGCCGCCCGGAATCAGAGCCGGATCCCGTTCCAGTTCACCGCGTATTCAGGCAGGATTCCCGCCGGATCCAGCACGCGCAGGTCGAAAGGGCCGCCGGCAGCCACCAGGGCCCGGGCGATCTGGAGCTGGTAGTCCCCGCCCGGGTCCAGGACCAGTTCCTTTTCGGGGAGGGGAAATCCCGCCCTGGGCTCCCGGCGCGGATCCTCGGCCAGGAGCAGGGCCGCCGCCCGTTCCGGGTCCAGCCCGAGGATGCAGGTCCCCACGCAGTTCCTGCGCCAGTAACAGCCGGCGCATTCCAGGCCCGGCGGGCCCACGACCTTCAATCCTTTCCGCCGGTCCCCCACCAGAGCCGGGTGAGTGGGCCCCGCCAGGAGGTGGACCGGGATCCCCCACATGTTCTGGGCCAGGTGGAAGAAGGAACTGTCCACGCAGAGGAACTTGTCGCAGAAGGAGACCGCCGCGGCCTGCCTTTCCAGGGGGACCCTGCAGGCGGCGAAATCGAAGAGGTCCGACCGCCAGGGCCCGGGAAAGGGCTGGAGACCGAACCATGCGAACCGGATTTCCGGGTTCCTCCGTGCCAGGGCCTCCACCACCTGGCGGCCCCAGGGATAGCTTCTCACCCGGTCCTTGGCGGAGTGGAGGTGAAGCCCCACCAGGGGGCGGTCCCCCTTGAAGGCGCCCATGGTTTCCCCGGCCCAGGCCATGGCCTCCGCCGGGGGCCGCGAAGGGATGGCGTCGTCCCGGAGCCGGACGCCCGCCAGGTTGGCCAGAAGATCCATGAAATGGATTCCCCCCAGGTATTCCGGAAGGTGGGAGATCACGGCGTTGAAGTCCACCACCTCCCCCGCCTGGACGGAAGCCTCCCTCTCCCCGGCCGAACCCTTGGCGAACCACCGGTCCACGGCCGGGCACTCCCGGAAGATCCAGCCCAGGAAAGGTTTGCTCGCCGCCATCACCTCCAGGTGGGGATGGCTCTCCTTGAGGGCGGCCGCCACGGCGGCGGCCATCAAGGAGTCCCCCACCGCGTCGGTGGGAAGGAGAAGAACCGACCGGGCCCTTTCGTATCCGCGTTCCCAGAAGAGAGGGGAAAAGCTCGTGAGGATCCCGGTCCTCCTCCGGATTCCTCCCCTTCTCCCCGCGGGACAGATCCTGTCCGCCGCTTTCCGATAGTCCTCCCATCCCTTCAAGGGGATCAAGGTCCTCCAGGGACGGATGAAGACCTCCTGGGAGACGTCGGGAATGAGCCGGGCCTGGCCGGACACGACGGGAAGGAAAAGAAGCGTGGGCTTTCCCAGAAGGCCCGCGAAAGTCTTGTGCCAGGAATCGGCGGCCACCACCAGGTCGCTCCCGGCGATGAGGCCCATCTGGGCCCGGAAGGAATAGCTCCTCTTGTCCAGGCAACCCTCCCGGGCAGGGTACAAGCCCCGTTCTCCCGGAGTTCCCAGCAGAACCGGCGTGTAGCCCCGGTCCTTCAGGTCCTCCAGCAGGTCCTCCCAAAGGGCCGGGGGAATGATGTTCTGTTTTCCCTGGGGCATCCCCAGGATGCTTCCTCTCGGCGCAACCGCGGCCTGGTGCGGACAAACCCTCTCTCCCTCGAAGGCGGCGGCCCACCGGGGCCTCTCCACGACCCCGTAGGTCCGGAAGATGTCGATTCCCGGGCGCCACTCCTCCTGGTATTCCCCCGCCGGGGTCACCCCGGCCCCGAGGCACTTCCCTTTCTTCTTCAAGAAGAAGATCACCCGGCGGAGAAGGCGGAGGGCCTGGGCGTGCTCGGGCCGGGGAAGGAAGAAGACCCCCTTGAGGCGGGGAAAGGCCCGGAAGAAATCCTCCAGCGCCCCCCGGCTGTTGGGGACGCTCAGGATGTAGGACTCGGGGTGTTCGTCGTAGAAGGTGGAAAGAAGGAGCAGGGCGTCCCCCGCCCCTCCCAGGTGGAAGTAGAAGTCCGGCAGGGTCTCCAGGTTCTCTGTGAAGCGGATCCAGCCCTCGTCCCCCTCCCGCCTGGGCAGGGGGGGGATCCAATCGGCGGGGAGATAATGATACTCCGGGCCGGAACGAGCCGTTTCCGGAGAAAGTAGAACTTCCGACATCTGCCTGCTTCGCCTTCCTCGGGAAAGTTGATGGACCCGTATTTCATCGGGTTTTTTTCCCGGGGAAGTTGACCCGGATGGTTCCCGAATCCCCCGGGAGAGGGAGGCCGGGCCCGGGTTGGGCTGTCGGCGCCGCCTTTCACGCCCCCGCTTCGGCGGCCTTCTCTTCCCCGCCCCTTCGGACCGGGCGGGCCGAGGGCGCGCCGATCTCCACCTCTCCGCCCGAGCGGACGTCCTCGATCCGGACGGAGACGCAGGAGGAGACCCCCTTCTTCTGCATGGTGATCCCGTAGAGAACCTCGGCGGCCGCCATGGATCTCTTGTTGTGGGTGACCAGGAGAAACTGGGTGTTCTTCACGAAATCCTTGAGAATCTGGAGGAAACGCCCCACGTTCGAGTCGTCCAGGGCGGCGTCCACCTCGTCCAGGACCGCGAAGGGGGAGGGCTTCACCTTGAATACGGCGAAGAGGATGGCCAGCGCCACGAGGGACCTCTCCCCGCCGGAGAGGAGGTTGATGTTCTGGGGCTGCTTCCCCGGGGGCCGGGCGATGATCTCGATTCCCGCCTCCAGGGGATCGGCCCCCTCCTGGAGGCGGATATCGGCCTTTCCTCCCTGGAAGAGCCGGCGGAACATCTCCTGGAAATTCCTGCGGGCCTCCTGGAAGGTCTCCAGGAAGAGCCGGGTGGACTCGGCGTTGATCCGCTCGATCATCTCCTGGAGGGCCTTCCTTCCCTTCCTGAGGTCCTCCGCCTCGGCGGCCAGCCTTTCCACGGCCTCTTGTTCCTGGGCCAGCTCCTCCACGGCCCGCAGGTTCACCGCCCCGATCCTGTCCATGGAGGCTTTCACCCGGGAGACCTCTCTGCGGGCCTGGGCCGGGTCGAAGTCCTCCCTCTCCCAGAGACGCTCCACGTCCTCTTCGGGATACCGCCAGTCCTCGGGAAGAGGCGGGCCGTAGATGGGCCGGCCTTCGGCATCCGTCCCGGGCGGAAGGGGCGGCCCGTAGACGGGCTCTTCCAGGAACCAATCCAGGTCCACGTCGTGCTCCTCCAGGAGCCGGCGCCGCACCAGTTCCACCCTGGCCCGGGCTTCCCTGGCCTCGAAGGAGAGGCGCTCCAGGGCGGATTTGAGGCTCTCCCGTTCCTCCCGGGCCGCGCCGATCCGTTCCTCCAGGGCCTGGGCCTCCTTCCTGAGGGCGGCCCTCTTCTCCTGGAGGGCGGCCAGCCTCTCCTCCAGGCCCGCCCTCCTCTCCAGGAGGCTCCGTCCCTCTTCCTCCAGGGCCGCGATCTCCCGGGAGGTCTTTTCCATCTCCTCCCGGGCCCGCTCCGCCTCGGAGCGCAATTCCTCCACGCGCAAACCGTTCTCCTGGACGCTCCGCCCCAGGACCTGGAGGCGCGCCTGGAGGCCCTCGAGTTCGCTCCTGGCCCGGGCCACCTCCACCTTGGCCTGGCTCTCCTTCTGGAAGGCCTCCTCCTTGAACCGGGTGATCTCCTCCACCTTGCGGCGGGCCTCGGCCAGGACCCGGTCCGCCTCCTTTCCCTTCCGCCGGAATTCCTCCAGGGCGGCCCGGGCCGCCTCGAGTTCGGCGCGGATCTCCTCGCGGGCCCGCCGGGACTGCTCCTCTTCCGAACGGAGGACCTCCCTCTCCCGGGAGGCCACGGCCGTCCTCTCCTCGAGGCGGAGCAACTCCCCCCCGATCCGGCGAAGTTCCTTGCGGGCCTCCTCCTGGAGCCTGGAAGACACCTTGGCCCTCTCCTCGGCCCGGGAAGCCTGCTCCCGGGTCTCCTCCAGGAGGCGGGCGTTCTCTTCCTGCTCCGACTCGAGGGCGCTGATCCGCCTTTCCAGGTCCCGCAACTCGCTCCTGCGCTGGATGGGGCTCGCCCCCACGTCAGTGGGCCCTCCCGAGACCTTGCACCCCCCCTCCATCCGGTCCCCGGAGGGAGTGACGCAGACCAGGCCCTTCTCCAGGCCGGAGAGCACGATCCCGGCCTCCACGTCCTCCACCAGGAGGACCCGGCCCAGGAGGTCCCAGGCTCTCCTGCGAAACCCCTCCTTCGCTTCCACCCGGGGGAGAAGCCACCCGAGAACGCCGGCGTGTTCCGGGAGAGGGGGGAGTTCCCGGGCCGGCTCGGAATCCGCCGGGCCCGGGGGATCGGCCAGGACCAGGTGGACACGGCCCAGGTTTTCGGCGTAGACCCTCTCCAGGAGGGAGCGGGCCGGGCCCAGGCCCTCCACCACCAGGGAGTGGACCTTTTCGCCCAGGGCGGCCTCCAGGGCCCTGGCGTATTCACCGGGGCAATCGAGGAAATCCACGGTCCTGCCCAGAAGGCCCGGAGCCCCGGACTCCAGGAGTTTCCTGGGCCCTTCGGCCATACCCGCGAGCGAGGATTCCAGGTCCCGGAGGACCTGGGCCCGGGAATCCAGGGCGGAAAGGGCCTCCCGGATCTCCTGTTCCCGTGCCTGGAGTTCCCGCCTGCGCTCCCGGGCGGCCTCCAGCTCGGCCTGTGCTTCCCGGAGGGCTTCCGCGGCTTCCTGCTCCCCACGGGCGGCCGCCTTCTCCTCCTCCTGGAGGGCCCGGATCCGCCTGGAAAGTTCCTGCAAGCTCTCCTCCAGTTCCCGGGAGCGGGCCTGGATCTTGGCGATCCCCTCCTCCATGGCCCGGAGCCTGGCCTCGGCGTCGCTCACTCGGTTTCCGGCCCGGGCGATTTCATGGAGGAGTTCCAGGCTCGCCGACTCGGCGGCCTGGCGCTCTTCCAGGGCCTCCCTCCTCTTGGCCGCCCACTCGGCGTGGGCCGAGCGGGCCGAGGCGAGCCTGCGCTCCGCCTCCTCCAGGAAGGCCGCCACCTGTTGGGCCTTTTCGCGGGCCCGGAAATACTCCTCCTCCTGGCGCTTGCGGGAGTCCAGGATGCGCTTCCTCTGGTCCCCCGCCTCCCGGACCCGCTCCTCCAGGGAGACCTTCTTCTGCTCCAGGCCCCGGATCCTCTCGCGGCACCCCTCTTCCCGGGAGCGGACCTCGCTCAAGGAAGCATTGAGAACCTCCTGTTCCTCCTCCAGGCGATCCTCCTCGGCCCGGATCTCTTCCTCCCGGCGGAGAAGTTCCTCCAGGGCCTCCTGGACCGCGCCCAGGGCGGCCTCCTTCTCCCCGGATTCGGCCTCGACCCGAAGGGAGAGTTCCCGGGCCTCCCGCACGTCCTCCAGGCCCAGGGCCACCCTGAGATCCCTGAGCCGCCGCAGGAGTTCCTTGTAACGCCTGGCCCGGCCCGCCTGGATCTTGAGGGAGCGAAGGCGTTTCTGTTTCTCCTCCAGCAAATCCCCCAGGCGGAGCAGGTTCTGCTCGGTCCGCTCCAGCTTCCGGACCGCCTCCTTCCGGCGGAGCTTGAAGCGGGAGATCCCCGAGGCCTCTTCGAAGATCCGGCGCCGCTCCTCGGGGTTGGCCGAGAGCACGGCGTCGATCTTCCCCTGTTCCATGACGGAGTAGGCCCCCACCCCAAGGCCGGTGTCGAGAAGGAGTTCCTTCAGGTCCTTGCGGCGCACCACCTGGCGGTCCACCAGGTATTCGCTCTCCCCCGTCTTGAAGAGCCTGCGCCCGATGGAAACCTCGGGCCCCCGGCCCGGGAGGAAGCCGTCCTCGTTGTCCAGGACCAGGGTCACCTGGGCGAACCCGGCCGGGGCCTTTCCGTCGGACCCCTTGAAGAGGACGTCCTGCATCTCCGAGCCCCTGAGGCTGGTGGGACGAGTCTCCCCCATGACCCACTTGATGGCGTCCACCACGTTGGACTTGCCCGCCCCGTTGGGGCCGATGATGCCCGTCACCCCGGGTTCGAAGACGAAGGTGGTCTTCTCGGCGAAAGATTTGAAACCCAGGATTTCCAGCCGCTTCAGCCGCATTTCCCTCTACCTCGGGGCCCCCCCTCGAGAACGCCCTCTCGTCCGCCCTGCCCGGCCAGGAAGCCGGTCTTCATTCCCTTTCGCTTCCCTTTTCCCCGCCGGCCTCCCCGCCTTCCCGGGTTTTCTCCTTTCCGGCCCTCTCCCGGCCCGGCTCCTTGCCGGGCTTGATGCTGTCCAGGAATTGCCGGAACTGGGAGATGTCCCGGAACTCCCGGTAGACCGAGGCGAAACGCACGTACGCCACCTGGTCCAGGGCCCTGAGTTCCTCCACCACAAGCTCCCCGATGACCCGGCTGGAGACCTCCTTGTCGAAGGCGTCCATGCACTGGCGCTCCACCCGCTCCACCACCTCCTCCACCCTTTCCAGGGAGACGGGCCTCTTCTCGCAGGCCTTGAGGATCCCTCGAAGAAGCCGTTCCCTGTCGAAGGGGACCCGGCTTCCGTCCTTCTTGATCACCCGGAGCGGGGTCTGCTCGATCCTCTCGTAGGTGGTGAACCGCCTCCCGCAGGATTGGCAGACCCTCCTGCGCCGGATCACGAACCCGTCCACGGAGGAGCGGGAATCGATGACCCGGTCGTTCTGGGATTTGCAGAAGGGACAGCGCATGGGGAACTCCTGCCAGGGAAAAGAATCATCCTAGAAGAACCCCAACATGTTGTAAACACGAAGATCCGCCCCCCCTTGGTCCTGGGGTCTTTTTCCCCAGGCGAGGGCCCCTACCTTCGGGCCGGCGCGAGGCTTTCCGCCTGGGCCAGCTCCTGGACCCTCTTCTTGATGAGGCGGGCCTCGAAGATCCCGAAGAGGCTGGAGACGGTCATGTAGAGGGCCAGGCCCGAGGCGTAGTTGTAGAGCATGAAGCCGAAGAGGATGGGCATGAACTGCATCATGACCTGCATCTGCTTCTGCTGGGGATCGTCCGACTTGGGCATGAGCTTCTGCTGGAGCCACCAGAGAAGGGTCATGAGAATGGGCAGGACGTTGAGGTAGTCGGGAACCAGCTTGTCCGCCCAGCCCACGGCCCCTTCCTGGATGCGCAGGAGCATGTCCGGCATGGAGAGGTCCTTGATCCACAGGATGAAGGGTTGTTGCCGGAGGTCGAAGGAGACCCGGAGGGCGATGAAGAGCCCGAAGAAGACGGGGATGGTGATGAACATGGGAAGGCAGCCCATCAGCGGAGGGGTGAGCTTGTGCTTCTTCTGGAGCTTCATGAGCTCCTGGTTCATCTTCTGCTTGTTCTTGGCGTATTTCTTGCGGATCTCGTCCATCAGGGGTTTTACCTTGGACATCCGCTTCTGGTAGTGGGCCATCTCGTACTGGGACTTGAAGTTCAAGGGGACCAGGAGGAGACGGACCATGACGGTAAGCAGGATGATGGCCACGCCCCAGTTGCCCGCGATGGAGTGGAAGAACCGGAGGAGCGTAAGCAGCAGCCTCCCGAAGAACCCCACCCCCGGGATGGTGCAGAAGCAGTTCTGCCTGTCCAGGTCCGCCCGGTAGACCTCGTAGTAGTCCTGGTAGGCGGGGACCCGCTCCCAGAGGGTCACGTCCTTGGGGCCGGCGTAGACCTGGAACTCCACCTGGCTCTTCTTCCCCTGCTCGGGCACCCTCAGGGTGAGGCCGAACCTGGGGAGAATCTGGCCCCAGGGCTCGGCCTTGAGCTTGAGGCCCTCCATGCCCGGGTAGAGGAGGGGGACCTTGAAGGCGCTCACGTCCTTGACGGCGTCCCTGCCCGCCCGCCCAACGGGGGACAGCAGGCAGGCGAAGAACTTGTGATACGAACCAGCGAAATCGATATACTGGTTGAAGCTTCCCGCCACGGAGGCCACGATCCTCTGCCCCATGGGGGGATTGGGCTTCCCGTCGGCCATGACCAGGTCGGCCGAGAGAAACTTGTCCTCCCCCCCCCGGACGCGCTCCTTCCTCTGGGCGATGACCCGGGGCGGGCCGTAGTAGTCCAGGATGGTGTAGTCCGGCCCCTGCATGAAGGGCTCCGAGGGAACCACGGAGGCCCCCGTGAGGGTGAGGGGCCAGTTCAGGGTGCGGCCCTTCAGGTCGAAGCCCTCGTTCTCCAGGGTCAGCGTGAGAAAGAAGTGGTAGGTCCCCGGGAAGAAGCGGTACTCCTTGACCAGGGTGAGCCCGCTGGAAAGAGGGAGCTTGTAGCGGACGCCTAGGACCCCCTTCTCCGAAAAGTTCTCCCGGAACCAGGGGACCTGCTGGGGTTCCACGGCCCGGGCCTTTCCGCCCTCCATGGAATAGAGGTTGAACTTCCCCAGCGGGTCCTCCAGGGCGAAGGAGAAGATGTAGGTTCCCTGGTCACGGCCCTCCCTGTCCAGGGCCTGGTAGACCCGGTGGTCGATGAGGGTCACCCAGTTGGCCGGGTTCTTGGGATCCTGGCCGGCCCGCTTGACGAACTTCTTGAGGTAGATGTCCTTGATCGTGCCGCCCACGCTGTTGAAGACCACCCGCATCTCGGGAGTCTCCAGCACGTATTTCTCCCGGGGCGCCTCTCCCACGGGAAAGACCTTGTGGGCCGGGTCCCGGTCCACGGCCCGAACGGCGGGCGCCGCTACCCGGACTTGCCCTTTTTTGCCCGGCTTCTGGCAAAACGTAACGCCCAGGAAGACGGCGGCCGCCACGAGAAGGATGAGAGAGAGATTCCGGTCCATCTTTTTCCTGTTCGAAGGGGGTTCCCCTTACCTGCCCAGCTCCAGCCTCTCCGCCAGGGCCTCCGGAAGCTGGGGCACCGATCGAATCCGGTTCACCGCGGACTGGAGGTCGTAGGCCACCCGGTGGAAAGTGATCTTTCCCTCGCCTTCGAGGGTGACGAAACACGCCTTGGTGTTTCCATCCCGCGGCTGCCCCACGGATCCGGCGTTGACGATGCACCGCCGTCCTCCCACGTCCACCGCCGGGTTCTCCTCGGTGGGGAGAAAGACGCCGCCGTCTTCGAAGAGGACCGAGGGGATGTGGGAATGCCCCAAAAAGCAGATCTGGTGCTTCCCCATGTCCTTGAACCAGCGGGCCAGCTTCTGGGGATCCGAGGCGGCCCTGGGAAGGACGTATTCCCGGATGGGATCGCTGGGCGAGCCGTGGACCAGGAGGATCCTTCCCTCCTGGTAGCTCTCCATCTCGGGGGTGGCGTCCAGGGCCATCCAGATCTCCCCCCTGAGCCCGGGCGGCTCCAGGGCCCGGATCTGCTTGCGCGTCCAGTCCAGGGCCGCCTTGGCCCGGGGGTTGAAGTCCTGGGCGTAGAAAAGGAGGCCCTGCTCGTGGTTTCCCCGGATCCAGACGGAGGCCCGCTTCCGGACTTCCAGGATGCACTCCACCGGCGAAGCCCCGTAGCCCACCACGTCGCCGAGACAGAGGATTTCCCGGGGCTGGAGCTGGTCCAACCGGGCCAGCACAGCCTGGAGGGCCTCCAGGTTCGCGTGGATGTCTGAAATC
>CAYQBW010000043.1:0-10663 GCA_964415725.1 uncultured Planctomycetia bacterium | reverse complement strand
CTTCCAGGAGGCCCTTCACCTCGGGGAAGGGATCCCCGCCCCCCTTCCTGGCGACGAGGCCCGCCGCCTGGCGGACTTCCAGGGGCTGGCGCCGCTCGTCCCGGACCTCCGGGCGGTATCCCTTCCCGATCTCGAAGAGCCGGCCCTCGTCGCGGTGGCGCAGGTTCAACTCCAGGGAGCCCAGGAGCCCGGGAAGCACGTCCCGCCGGACCCGGGAGAGGTTCGCGGCGATAGGATTCTGGAGGACCAGGTATTCCTCCCCCTCCAGGCCGAGCTTTCGGGCCAGCTCGTCGGGAAGGAAGGAGTAGTTGTAGGCCTCCCGCATGCGCAGGTCCCCCGAGAGGATCCGCCGGACCTTCCGGTCCAGGACCAGGGCCGGGTCCTTCCAGGTGACGTCCAGCTCCGCCAGGGGCGCCTTGGGGGGGATGTTGTCGTAACGGTAGATCCGGCCGATCTCCTCGATCAGGTCGTCCTCGATGGAGATGTCCTTGGTGGCCCGGAAGCTCGGAACGTCCACGGTCCAGCCCTCGGGCGAAGGGTGGAGGGTGAAGCTGAGGGAGGAGAGGATTTCCTCGATCCGTTCATCCGGAATCTCCACGCCGAGCTTGAGGGCCACCCTGGATCTCCTCAGCGGAACCTGGAGGCCCTGGAACTTCCAGCCCCCGGCGTCCACGGCCGGGCCCGCGGGCCTCGCGCCGGGACAGACCTCGTCCAGGAGCTCCACGAATTTCAGCACTGCCGTCATGGCCAGCTCCGGGTCCAGGCTCTTCTCGAACCGGGCGCTGGACTCGCTTCTCAGGGCCGTCCGGAAGGCGGTCCTCCGGATGGTGACGGGGTCGAAGTTGGCGCTCTCCAGGAGCATCTTCCTCGTCTCGGGGCGGATCTCCGACTCCTCGCCGCCCATGACCCCCGCCAGGGCCACGGCTCCCCCCGCGTCGGCGATGACCAGGTCCGCCGGGGTGAGAACCCGATCCACCCCGTCCAGGGTCCGGAGCACCTCTCCCTCGCCGGCCCGCCGGACCCGGATCTCCGGGCCCCGAAGCCGCTCCAGGTCGAAGGCGTGCATGGGCTGGCCCAGATCCAGAAGAAGGAAGTTGGTGAGGTCCACGATGTTGGAGATGGGCCTCTGGCCCACGGCGGCCAGGAGATACCGCATCCAGGCCGGAGCGGGCCCCACGCTCAGCCCCTCCAGGACGAGCCCGATGTAGCGCTTGCAGAGCTCCGGCGCCTCGATGTGGATGGGAACGGTCTCCCCCTCCCGGGGGAGGCGCACTTCGCCCGCGGCGGGCTTCAATTCCCTCCCGTAGAGGGCGGCCAGCTCCCGGGCGAAGCCGTAGTGCCCCCAGAGATCGGGCCTGTGGGTGATGGACTTGTTGTCGATCTCGAGGACCGTATCCAGGACGGGAAGCACCTCGGTCAGGGGCTTCCCCACGGGCGCGTCTTCCGGAAGGACCAGGATGCCCTCGCTCTCGAAGGCGAGGCCCATCTCCTGTTCGCTCAGGATCATCCCGAGCGAGAGAGCCCCCCGGATCTTCGTCTTCTTGAGCTTGACGCCCCCGGGGAGGACCGTCCCGGCCCGGGCGAAAGGGACTTTCTGGCCCTTCGCCACGTTGGGCGCCCCGCAGACCACGTCCAGGGCCTCCCCACCCCCGTCGGCGACCTTGCACAGGTGCAGGTGGTCCGAATCGGGGTGGGGCTCGCAGGAGAGGACTTCCCCCACGACCACGTTCCGCAACTCGGCGCCGAAGGTCTCGATCCCTTCGATCTCCGCCACCGACAGCGTGAGGTCCTCGGCGACCTTCTCCGGGGAGAGGCCGCCCAGGTCCACGTAACGACCGATCCAGTTGAGGGAGATCTTCATGCCTCAAAACTGCTCCAGGAACCGCAGGTCCCCGCCCATGAAGAGGCGGATATCCTGGATTCCGTAACGAACCATGACGAGCCTCTGGAGGCCCATTCCGAAGGCGAATCCCGTGTATTCCTCGGGATCCACCCCGCCCGCCCGGAGGACGTTGGGGTGGACCATCCCGCAGGGAAGAAGTTCGATCCAGCCGCTGGCCTTGCAGACCGGGCACCCGGCCTCCCCCTTCCGCCCCGAGCCCCCGCAGAAGGGACAGTTCACGTCCAGCTCGAAGCCGGGCTCCACAAAGGGGAAATAGCCGGGCCTGAGCCGGATCTCCACGTCCCTCTCCAGGATGGCACGAAGGCAGGTCTTCATGGTGTGGATCAGGTGGGCCACGGAGATCCCCCGGTCCACCACCAGCCCTTCCATCTGGTAGAAGGTATGCTCGTGGCTCGCGTCCACCACCTCGTGGCGGAAGCACCGGCCCGGCACGATGGCCCGGATGGGCAGGGGGAAACGCTCCATGGCGCGGATCTGGACGGGCGAGGTGTGGGTCCGAAGCAGGAGCCCCTCCTCGATCCAGAAGGTGTCGTGGGCGTCCCGGGCCGGGTGGTCCTTGGGGATGTTCAGGGCTTCGAAATTGTAGTAGTCCAGCTCCACGTCGGGCCCGTCCAGGACCATGAAGCCCATGCCGGCGAAGACGTCCTCCAGCTCCTCCTGGACCAGGGTGATGGGATGGAGCCGGCCCGCGTCGGGACGCCGTCCCGGCTCGGTGGGATCGGGAGGCGGCACCTGGAGGGAAGCCTCCTTCTGCCGGGCCTTGATCTCCTCCCGCCTCTTCTCCAGGAGGTCCCGGACCTCTTCTTTCAGCCGGTTCACCAGGGCTCCCGCGGCGGGACGTTCCTCCTTGGGCAGGGAACCCAGGCCCTTGAGAAGCCCCGTCACCTCGCCCTTCCGGCCGAGAAGCCGCACCTCCAGGGCCCTGACCTCCTCCAGGGTCCGGGCTGCCCCGATCTCCTGGCGGGCCTTCCGGGAAAGGGCTTGCACCTTGTCTTCCATGGGAAACGCTCCGGGCACGAAAAGGGGAGCCCCCGGGCGGGAAGCTCCCCGGCGATGGCAATGCAAGGAAAAAGGGATCAGCCCGCCTGAAGCTCCGCCTTGGCCTTTTCCACGAGCTGATCGAAAGCGGCGGGGTCGTGAATCGCCAACTCCGAGAGGGCCTTCCGGTCCAGGAGGATGCCGGCCTTCTTCAGGCCCGCCATAAATCGGCTGTAGGCCAATCCCCGCATCCGGGCCGCCGCGGAGATGCGAACGATCCAGATCCGGCGGAAATCCCTCTTTTTGTTGCGCCTGTCCCTGTAGGAAAAGGCGTCGGCCCGGACCAGGGCCTCCTGGACGGTCTGCCAGAGGCGGTGCCTGCCGCCCCAGTAACCCTTGGCCCGCTTGAAATAGCGCTTCTTCCTGCGGTTGGCGGGAACGATCGGTCTGACACGCACCATGTCCTCAGGCCTCCCCCATCATCCTCTTGATGCTCTTGGCGAAGGCCCCCGTCACAAGGGCGGCCTTGCGGAGATTGCGCCTCCTCTTGGCACTCTTCCCCGAAAGAAGATGGCCGTGAAAGGCCTTGCGCCTCTTCACTTTGCCCGTCTTGGTGAGGCTCATCCGCTTCAGGACGCCTCGCTTGGTCTTCATCTTCGGCATGGGTGCACCACCCGGTTGACGTAACCCTTTTCTAAACAAGATTTTATGGACCCCGCCCCAATCCCGGAGCAGGGAAGTTGCGCATCATACGCCCCCAGGGGGCGCCTGGCAACCCTCGGAAAACTTTTTTCAGCGCCTGGCGAGCAGCAAAGTCATGCGCCTCCCCTCGAGGGAGGGCTCCCGTTCCACCTTGGCGATGTCTTCGAGCTGCTGGTAAAAACGCTCCAGGACCCCCATGGCCACGTCCTGGTGGACCATTTCCCGGCCCCGGAAGATCAAGGTCACCTGCACCTTGTTCCCCGCCTCCAGGAAGGCCCTGGCCTGTTTTACTTTCACTTCCATGTCGTGGTCGCCGATCTTGGGGCGCAGCCGGATCCCCTTGATGGTGTAGGTGGTCTGCTTCTTCCGCTTCTTGCGCTGTTCATACTTGAACTTCCCGTAGTCCATGATCCGGCACACGGGAGGACGCTGATTGGGATTCACCTCCACCAGGTCCAGGCCGGCTTCGTCAGCCAACTTCCGGGCCACGTCCGTGGCCATCTCCCCCAGGCTGACGCCGTTCTGATCGATCACCAGGACCCGCGGGATGCGGATCTGGTGGTTGACCCTGTATTGATTGCTTGGTGTAGCCAAGTACCTCCTTTCCCGCCGCAGGCCGGCACACCGGCCCCCAGCGTCGCAACGTAGTGAAAACAGCCTTCCAAAAAACCCCGGCCCGGGAAGGGTCGCGGGCCCCCCGGAAACCGGGGAAGAAGCATTCTACAAGACAAGTTTCAAAGGCAAAGGGTTCCCTTCCATCCCGTTTTTCACGAGCGGTTCTTCACTCTTTCCTCCAGCAGGGCCGCCAGGTCCTTCACGGAGAGATTCCCCACCTCCCCATCCGACCTGTGCCGGACCGCCAGGGTCCCTTCCCGCTCCTCCCGTTCTCCCACCACGGCGGCGTAGGGGATCTTCTCCTGGAAGAGGGCCCGGCGCACCTGCTTGCCCACCTTTTCCCCCGACCGGTCCACCTCGGCCCGCAGGCCGGCCTCCTTGAGGGCGGCCAGGCAGGTCTCCGCATAGGCGAGCCTGGCCTCGGTCACCGGAAGGATCCGGACCTGGACGGGCGCCAGCCACACCGGAAACGCCCCGGCGTAATGCTCGATCAGTCCCCCGATGAACCTCTCCATGGAGCCCAGCAGGGCACGGTGGATCATGAACACCCGGTGCTCCCCGCCGTCGGCGCCCCTGTAGGTGAGGTCGAACCGCTCGGGCAGGTTGAAATCCACCTGCACCGTAGGCCCCTGCCAGGCCCGGCCCAGGGCGTCGGTGAGCTTCACGTCGATCTTGGGCGCGTAGAAGGCCCCCTCGCCGGGATCCACCTGGTAGGAGATGCCCTGGTCCTTCAGGCATTTCTCCAGGATCCCCTCCACCTGCTCCCAGACCTTGGGATCGCCGATGTATTTCTCCGGCCTGGTGGAGAGGTAGGCCGTGTAGGTGTATCCGAAGGCCTTCAGGAGGAAGTCCATCAGCTCCAGGCACCCCCGGATCTCGCCCTCGAGCTGCTCGGGGGTGCAAAAGATGTGGGCGTCGTCCTGGGTGAATCCCCGGACCCGCAAAAGCCCGTGGAGCACCCCGCTCTTCTCGTAGCGGTAGACCGTTCCCAGCTCGGCGAGCCTCAGGGGCAGTTCCCGGTAGGACCAGAGGCGGCTCTTGTAGATCAGGATGTGGCCGGGGCAGTTCATGGGCTTGACCAGGTAGTTCTGCCCCTCCACCTCCATGGGGCTGAACATGAGGTCCGAGTAGAACTCGTAGTGGCCCGACTTCTCCCAGAGGGTCTGCTTGAGGATGTGGGGCGTATACACGATGTCGTAGCCCCGCTTCAAGTGCTCCTCGCGCCAGAAATTCTCCACCAGGTGGCGGACCATCCCCCCCTTGGGGTGCCAGAAGACCAGGCCCGCGCCCCCCTCGGGCTGGAGGGAGAAGAGGTCCAGTTCCCTGCCCAGTTTCCGGTGGTCCCGGCGGGCCACCTCCTCGAGGCGTTTCTTGTGGGCCAGGAGCTCCTCCCTGGTGGGGAAGGCGTGCCCGTATACCCTGGTAAGCATCTTGTTCCGCTCGTCTCCCTGGAAGTAGGCCCCCGCCGTGGTGAGCAGGGCGAAGCCCTTTCCCAGGAGCCCCGTCCGGGGCAGGTGGGGCCCCCTGCAGAGGTCTTCGAAGTCCCCGTTCCGGTAGAGGGAGATCTCCTCCCCGGGAGGGATCTGTTCCAGGAGGGCCAGCTTGTAGGTGTCCCCCTGGGCCCGGAACTTCGCCAAGGCCTCCTCCCGGGAGATCACCACCCTCTCGAAGGGCTGGTTCTCCTTGACGATCCGGGCCATCTCCTTCTCGACGCGCGGAAGGTCCTCGGGCCCGAGGCTCCTCTCCCCCAGGTCCACGTCGTAGTAGAACCCGTACCTTTCGTCCTCCAGGGCCGGACCTTTCCAGAACCGGACGCCGGGAAAGAGCCTGGCCAGGGCCGCGGCCATCACGTGGGCCGCCGAATGGCGGAGAACCATGAGCCCCTGGGGGCTCCCGATGGGCACCGCCTCCACCCTCCCCTCCTCCGGAAGGGGCCGGGTGAAGTCCAGGATCTCCCCGTCCACGAGGAAAGCAACGATGTCCTTGGGAAGCCGGCCGGCAAGTTCCGCGCCGGTCTTGCCCCCGGGAAGACGAAGGACGTCTCCCCCCGGTAGAACCACCTCGATCTCTGCCATGCTGGTTTCTCGTCTCAGATTTTCGCCAAGGCTCTCTCCAGGTCCCGGATGAGATCCTCCGGTTCCTCGAGCCCGATGGCAAGGCGGATTCCTTCCGGGTCGATCCCGCCAGCCGCCTGGACTTCCGGGGGAACCACGGCGTGGGTCATGGAACCGGGCTTCTCGATGAGAGTCCGGATCTGGCCCAGGGAGACGGCCAGGGTGATGGAATAGGCCTCTTTCGCGATGGTGTTCACCAGCTTGCAGGAAGCCTCGCCGGGCTTCTTCTTGTAGCCCACGGTGGTGAAATAGATCATGCTCCCCGGCGCGAACTTCCCGTCGAACCCCCGCATCTGGGCCCGGGCCGTCTTCTTCCAGGGGAAGCTGGGAAGACCCGGGTAGAGCACCTTTTCCACCTTGGGATGGCCCTCCAGGAACCGGGCCACGGCCATGGCCGTCTTTTCGGCTCTCCGCATCCTAAGGTCCAGGGTGGGAAGCCCGTAGACCAGGATCGCCCAGGCGCTCTTGCTGGAGAGCGGGGTCCCAAGGTCCTTCCTGGCCAGGATGATGTCGCTCTCCATGTTCTTGGGCCCCACGACCGCGCCGGCCAACTCCGTGCCGAACCCGGAGATGCTCTTGGTCAGGGAGTGGACCACCAGGTCGACGCCCATCTGGAGGGGCCTCTGGCAGGCCGGGGAGGCGAAGGTGTTGTCCACGACGGTCTTGATCTTCCCCTTGTCGCGGCGCTTGCGGTTTTCCGCCTTGACGGCCTTCACCACGGCGGCGATGTCCACGATCTCCAGGTTGGGGTTCACGGGGGTCTCGAAGTAGACGACCCGGGTCCTCTGGGTGAAGTATGGGGTCGGGTCCGGGTTCCGGACGAGGTCCACGTACTTGACGCTGATTCCCCAGCGGGGGAACCAGTTGTTGAGGAGCGAGAAAGTGCAGCCGTAGAGGGTCTCGTGGGCGATCACCTCGTCCCCGGTCTGCAGGATGGCAAGGAGGGTGGACGCGATGGCCCCCATCCCGGAAGAGAAGCAGAGGGCCATCTCGCCCCCTTCGGCCGTGGCCAGGTCCTCCTCCAGCATGGACCGGGTGGGCTCGTCCAGCCTCTCGTAGATGAAGATCGGGGACTTCTCGAACTTGCTCTTGAGGGGATCGGCGAAATCGTAGAACCCCATGGCCCCCCTCTCGGCGGAATCCAGCCTGTAGGTGCTGGTGGAAGAGATGGGGGGAACCACGTGGTGGGAATAGTCCCAGGCCTCGGTCCTGAACTTTCCGTGAATCAGGAAGGAGCGGATGGAGACGTCCTCGCCCGGGACGATGTGCCGGGGCCCGGACCGGGCGGCTTCGGTCTTTTTTCGGGCGCTCCCCGCGCTCCCCTTTCCTGTCTTTCGCGCTCCGCGGGCGGTTTTTCCGGTCTTTCGGGTTTTTCGAGGAGCCATGGCCGTCTCCTTTGGGTGTCCTGTTTGAAACTGGCGGGGTTTTTCCTAACCCAAGGCCCGGAAAAAGGCAAGACTCGGGCCTTTCCGCCGGGTTTCAGGCTGTCCCCAGGACTTCGGCCACCTTGGCCGCCAGGTCCAAGGGCGTGAAGGGCCTCATGAGAAACCCCGACCATTTCTCTCCTCCTTCCCCGAGGGATTCCTCCTCGGGAAAACCGCTGGTCAAGATCACTTTCAAGCCCGGCCGGAGTTCCCGGAGCCGCTCCAGGGTCTCCGGACCGTCCAGCCCCGGCATGACCCTGTCCAGGACCACCAGGTCGATCTTTCCTCCTTCCCGGCGGAAGATCTCCAGGGCTTCCTCCCCGCCGCGGGCGAGAAAGACCCGGAACCCGAAGCCTTCCAGGGCTTCCCGCGCCAGGTCTCCCACCAGGGGCTCGTCGTCCACGACGAGGATGGTCCCCGTCCCCGGTAAGGGAGCCCTCTTTTCCTCCGGTTCCCGGGGAAGAGCCAGGGGCGCCGCAGGGAAGAAGACTTCCACCTTCGTGCCCCTCCCTGGAGCGCTCTCCACCCGGACTCCGCCGGCCCAGGACTTCATGATGCCGAGAACCGCGGCCAGGCCCAGGCCCCTTCCAGGGCCCTTGGTGGAAAAGAAGGGATCGAAAATCCGGGAAAGGGTTTCTCCCTCCATCCCGGGGCCGTCGTCCTCCACCCTGAGGAAGACGTAATCCCCCGGAGGGGGAACGACGCCCCCCGCGAAAGGGGGCCCCTCGCCTTCGGCGAGGGAAACTGCGCCGGTGGTCAACTGCACGGTGGACCCGCCCGAGGCGGCGGCCTCGGCTGCGTTGACCACCAGGTTCATCACCACCTGCTGGACCTGGGCCGGGTCTCCCTCGATGGCGGGGAGGTTCGGGGCCAGGGAAAACCGGAGGGTGGCCGACTGGAGGAGGGCCCGGGGAAGGAACTTCTCCACCCTTTCCACCTCGGAGGAAAGGTCCAGGGCGCACTTCTCCGCCCGCCCCTCCCGGCGTAGGCCAAGAGTTCCCGGACCAGGGAAGCGGCCCTCCGGGCCGCCTCCCCCACCTCCCCCAGGGCCCTCCGGGCGGGGCTCTCCGGGGGAAGCTGGGTCTCCGCCAGGGAAGCGTTGCCCAGGATTCCCGTGAGCAGGTTGTTGAAATCGTGGGCGATCCCGCCGGCCAGAAGGCCCAGGCTCTCCAGCTTCTGGGTCTCCATGAGCCTGGCCTGGACCCTCTCCTTCTCCCGCTCCATGGCCTTTCTCCGGGTCAAGTCCCTCAAGACCACCTGGAGCATCTCCGCCGGCCCCTCCCGGAAGGCCAGGACCCGAACCTCGCAGGGAAAGGCGGATCCGTCCTTCCGGGTGAAGAGGTCCTCCCAGCTCCCGGAAAAGGGCATCTTGCCCTCGGCGATCCGGCGGGCCACCCGGGGGAAGAGGGCCTCCAGGTCCTTCCCGATCAGTTCCCCTGGATCGTAACCGAGGATCTTCTCCATCCGGGGGTTGGCGATCCGGACCTTGCCCTCCTTGAAGAGACAAATCCCCTCGTGCATGTTCTCCACCAGGAGGCGGTACCGGTTCTCGGAGATCCGCAACGCCCTCAAGGCCTGGCGGGTGCCCTGGAGGCGGGCCCGGGCCAGGAAGAAGCTCCATCCCAGGCCGAGGGCCAGGGAGAGCCCCATGGCAAGGAACAGCCAGTCCGTCCAGGGGAAGATCCGGGCCAGGAGGGCCCCGCCCGGCGCCACCCGGACCTTCCAGGTCCGGTCCAGCACCCGGACGGGGGTCCCTTCGCACCAGGCGGAAGGGGAGGTTGTTTCCCCCTCTCCCCCTCGTCCCCCGCGGATCACGGTGCGGTTCCCGTCTCTCAACTCGAAGACCAGGTCCTGGGATGCTTCCAGGCCTCCCAGGTATTCCCCCAGCCGGGAGGCTCGAAAAACGGCGTTCAAGAAACCGGCCGGACGCCCGCCCCTGGTCAGAGGGAAGTAGGCCGCAAGGCCCGTTCCCCCCTGGTAAAGCCGGGCCGGGGGTGAGAGCTTGGGTTTGCGCTGGGCCATGACGGCGGCGATGGTTTTTCGTATGCAGGGTTCCGGGTGCCTGCGAAGGTTCTTCCCCAGGGCGGCCCGGTTCTCTTCCAGGGGAGAAACCCACCGGATCACTCCCCGGGGATCCACCCAGTTGATGGCAAGAAAACCTGGAAACCGCTTGTGGAAGATCCGGGCCGCCTCCTGGAAGCTCTTCTCGTCGGGGATCTTCCCCGAATGGAAAAGGGTGCGGAAATGATCGATCGCTTCGAACCGGAGAAGAAAGAAATTCTCCACCTTGTGGGAGAGTTCCTCGGCGGCGAGCTTCAGGAGCCCCCGGAGGACCTTGGTCTTCTGGGCCCTGATCTCGCCGAAAGAGTAGACCACCGCTCCGCACACCAGGAGGGTGAGAAGCCCCCCAAGGAGCTCGGCCCGCCTCGAAGGCCGGGAGTCCCTCTCTCCACCCGGGGGAAGGCGCTCCTCACCCACCGGCGCCGGCCTCCTTCCCCCAGATCCTGCGAAGAAACCGAAGGGCCTCTTCTCTCTGCTTGAACCTCTCCTCCCGCCCCTTGAACCAGGCGTCATGGCTCACGCGCCTTCCCCCCACCACCCTGCCGGGCCGTTCCAGGTGAAGCATTTCGTGGTAGAGCACGTAGGCGGGCACGCACTCGGGAAGCCCGGGGTCGTCCAGGAGGGGGGAGAGGGTGATCCGGTTCCTCTGGCGGTCATAGGAGCCCAGCTTTCTCCTGGTAATCCGGTCCCCCCAGGAAAGGCGCGGCCTGGCCAACCTTCCCTGGAAATACTCCCCATTGATCTTATCGAAGAGGAGATCCAGGTCCCAGGCGCGCCCCTTGGGGAAATCCCTGCCTTTCCCGGAAACCAGGGTCTCCATCTCCCTGGAGAGGGAGAAGAACCGCCGGGACGACACGAATCTCTTA
>CAYQBW010000042.1:7584-10719 GCA_964415725.1 uncultured Planctomycetia bacterium | reverse complement strand
CCCTGCAAGAGGGGCCCTTCTTCCGGCCAGGACCTGCAGCAGGGTGGTCTTCCCCGCCCCGTTTGGGCCGACGATGCCCACCCGGTCCCCCGCCATCACCCTGAGCTCCACTCCTTCCAGGAGGATCTTTCCCTTTCCCACCCCAACGGTCATCTCCTCGGCCCGGAGCACCTCCATGCCCTTCCTGGGGCCCTCCCCCGTTCTTATGCGCACCTTGGGTCCCCGGTCCCTGGAAAGAGGAGGTCTTTCCAACGGCTCCATCCGGGCGAGCCGCTTGAGCCTTCCCTTGGCCTCCCGGCTTCGCTGTCCGTAGTGGTAGCGCCTGTAGAAATCCTCCTGCTTGGCCCGGAACTCCTGCTGTTTCTTCCACTCCTTGAGGCGGTGGGAATCCTCACGCTCCCTGGCCCGGACATACTCCGAGTAGTTCCCCTTCCAGCGCCTCAGCTTT
Organism: uncultured Planctomycetia bacterium; assembly: GCA_964415725.1. Classification (GTDB taxonomy): domain Bacteria; phylum Planctomycetota; class UBA1135; order UBA1135; family JALUZX01; genus JALUZX01. Next base: position 10,271 of record CAYQBW010000042.1, on the reverse strand, counting down.
CCACGTCCCACTTCCACGATGGACCGGGCCACGTTGTCCAGGAAGGCCCGGTCGTGGGAAACGACGAGAAACGTATAGGCCCCCGAATTGAGCAGTCCCTCCAGGAACTGGATCCCTTCCAGGTCCAGGTGGTTGGTGGGCTCGTCCAAAAGAAGGAGATCCGCACCGGCCAGAAGCACCGAACCCAGCTGGACCCGGGCCTTCTCCCCGCCGGAGAGGTCCTCAACGGGCCGGTCCAGCTCCGCCGGGGGAAACCCCAATCCACCCAGAACCTGCTCCACCCTGTGGGGAAGGGAATGGCCCCCCAGGGCCTCGAAGCGCTCCTGGACCCGGGCGAGTTCGGCGTGAAGGGCCTTGTTCTCCGGGTCGCCGTGGAGGGCCTCGTGGATCTCCTCCAGCCTCTTTTCCAGGGCCGCCAATCCCCGAGAGCCCGCGAGAGCGGCCTGGCGGACCGTCATGCCTTCCTTGAAGACCGGGACCTGGCTCAAGAAGGCGATCCTCAGGTTTCGCGCCGCCCGCCGGGAGCCTTCGTCGGGCCGGTCCCACCCCGCCACGAGGCGGAGCAAGGTGGTCTTCCCAGAGCCGTTGGGCCCCACCACGCCGATCCGGTCCCCCCGCTCCACCTGGAGATCCGCCCCTTCCAGGACCGTCAAGTCTCCGAACCGGCGGGCCGCCTTTTCCAGGAGCACCAGGGTCATGAACCAAGCTCTCTCAAGACCATCTCCTCCACCCGTTCCCCGCAGACCCGGGAGAGGCGGGAGACCTGGCCCCGGGTGATCTTCCTGGAATCCTCCAGCCAGGGGCTCCACCCATACCGGTCCGCCAAGTCCCGGAATCTCTCCTCGATGGAGACCACCCGGTCGTGGGCCACCATGGCGTCCGCCACGGAAACGGCATGGTCCACCCAGGTGAGGGGGCGGGAAGGAAAGACCCGGAAGATCTCCTCCACCCACTGGCGGTCGATTCCCGGCGAAGTCCGGAGCACCCGCTTCAGGCTCCTTCCTTTGAGCCAATGGCTCAGGGCCGCCCGGGCCACCTGGGGCTCCCCCATCTCCTGGAGGATGCGCCATCCTTCCCAGGGATGGCGGACCCCTTGATCCACGGAGCGCCCGATGTCGTGGAGAAGGGCCGAGACCTCCAGGAGTTCCGGGTCGGCCACATCTTTCAGGCATCTTCCCAGGAGAACCGCCACATCCCTGACCTTGAAAGAGTGGCGCACCCAGGTCTCCTCCAGACTCCCTTTCCGGAGGAGAAGCTCTTCCCCTTCCTTGGGGGTCACCCCTGGGCCTCCAGGAACTGGTGGGCCTTTTTCAGGATCTCCCGCAGGTCTTCGTGCTGGAGCACAGCCAAGGCCGTATCCAGGCCGGCCCAAACCTGGGCGTCGTGCTCCTCCGAGCGCTGGATCTCCCCGCCCTCCAGGCGGGCCAGGAAATAGGTGACCCGCTTGGTCCGAGGCGCTCCGCCTTCCTCCACCTGGTAGGTGGTCTCCGCCTTGAACCCGGGAAGGAAGGCCAGCCGGGCCCGGGGTCCCACCTCCTCTTCCAGTTCCCGCCGGGCCGCCTCCTCCAGGCTTTCCCCGGGTTCCACGTGGCCCTTGGGGGGGGCCCAGGTCAAGTGGCGGGCATTTCTCAAGAGAAGGTATTCCGGTCCTTCCCCCCGGTCGCGGAAGACCACTGCCCCCGCGGCCTTCACCACGGAGGGGAGGGTTCCATTCTTTTTCTCCCTGCCGTCGTTCATGAATCCTCCCGGTTCTCGAGAACACTCAAAGACCTCGGGACTTTCCCGTCAACACCTCCAGGAATCGTGACCTCCCGGAAAAAAGGAGGACGAAAAGAGTGAGCCCCAAGAATGGCAAGAATGGGGAGAGACACCAGTGAATGCCCTGAAAAAATCCCTCTTCCTCCTCCTTCTGGGAGTGCCGCCGGCGGTCCCGTCCCACGCCGGGGCAGGGGGGCCGGACCCCATGGAGCTGGAAGACCTGGGGCGGGAACTCTCCTCTCTCCTCGAGGCGGGACGCAAAGAGGAGGCGGAACGCCTCGCCCGCCATGCCCTGGAGAAAGACCCTTTCCTTCCAGGCCGGCTCCTCCCCCTCCTGGCACCAGGCCGGGCGGGCCTGTTCTTTCTCCTGGGACGGTCCCTCCCCTTCCTGGAAGAGAAAGGCCGCCCCACGACAGAGCTGGTTACGGCCCTCCTGGTCCGGGCCAGTCTCGACCCCAGCCTGGCGGAAACCCTCTCGAAGCTCCTGGCCCGTGGGCCCTTCCTGGAGCCTTGCCACGGGGACCTGGTAGTCCACCTCTTCCGGGCCCCCCCGGGGGATCCGCGGCACCGAGCGGGCAAGGCTCTCATGGAAGGTCTCCTGGACGGAGAGGTCGGGCGCCGGGACCCGGTGCTGGCCTTCCTCTTTCTCCAGGACCGGGACCCCCTGGTGCGGGCCATGGGGGCGGCCCGGTTGGGGCGTGTTCGGGAGGGGTATTACGCTCCCTTGGCTCCCCTGGCGGCCCTCCGGGAAAAAGACCCACAGGTCCTACGCGCCCTGGCCCTGGGGGTGGCCCTTTCCCCCCTCCCCATGGGCAGGAAATCCAGGATCCTCCTCCAGCTCGCCCAGGCCGCCCCGGGAGCCTGCGCCTTCCCGGCCTGGCATCTCCTTCAGGACAAATAGCCTCCCAAGAGTGACTTCCCCCTGAAAG
>CAYQBW010000042.1:0-7574 GCA_964415725.1 uncultured Planctomycetia bacterium | reverse complement strand
GTCCTCGTGGGAGTTTTTTCACTGGGTGGAATGTAGTTTCGCCCGGACCTGTTGCTTTTTTCCTTCGTTGCCCAAGGAGTCCTTTTTCCAGGACACCCTCCTGGCAAAGCACGCAAAGATTTTTCCTTCTCCCCGGTCCCCGGGATCCTCCCCGAAAAGGACGCCGAGAAGGAAAAAGACATGCACCAATATCCTAACCACGGTTTTTTCACAGGAACAGGGACCTTCTTCGAAGGGGAATGTCAGATGCTTAGGGAACACCAGGAAATCCTGAGCGCGGCGCTCCTGGTCACGGACATGGCCGCCATCGGCGTCCTGTCCGGATTGGGGCTCTTGACCAGTCCCGTCACGGGCCCCGCGCCGAGAGTATGGCTCCTGGTCGTCCTCGCGGTCTCCGCGTGGCCGATCCTGGCCTGGAAGTGGCAGGTCTATCATTCCCGCCGGTTGAAGGGGCTTCCCGAAGAACTCTTTCTTCTGTTCAAGGCCACGGTCTCCACCTTCGGCCTGGCCACCCTGGGCACGGTGGTCCTGTCCAAGGGCGCCCTGGACGGCACCAGGCTCCTGGCCGTCCTGATCGGCGTGCCCCCCGCCCTCTTCCTCATCCGCCTGCCTTTCCGGCTCTTTCTCATGAAGATCCGGACCCACGGGAAAAACCTGCGATACGTGGTGATCGCCGGAAGGGGGGATGAGACGAAGGAGATCCTTTCCTACCTGAAGGAAAATCCCCACTTCGGCCTTCACTTTCTCGGGTGTTTCGGGTTTGCCGGGGAAAAGAACACCTCCACCTGCGAGGTCCCTCTCCTGGGAATGGTGAAAGACCTGCCGGCCTTCCTGGAAAAGAACGTGGTGGACGAAATCCTCATCTCCCCCGCCCGGGACGTGACCTTGGCCCAGGTGAACCAGGTCCTCCAGGCAGTGGAGGAGTTCGGCATCCCCATCCGCCTCCTCCCGAAGACCTTTTCGCCCCGCCACGCCAAGGCCTCGCTCTCCTGGTTCGGGACGATTCCCACCCTGGCATGGTGCATGGGCCCGGCCGAATCCTTCTCCATGGTTTTCAAGCGGGCCCTGGACATGATCGTCTCGGCCCTCCTGCTGGTCCTCCTCTCGCCGGTCTTCATCCTGGCCGCCCTGGCCGTCAAGCTCACATCCAAGGGGCCCGTCTTCTTCTCCCAGGTCCGGTGCGGCCTCCATGGAAGGCCCTTCAAGGTTTTCAAATTCCGCACCATGGTGACCGACGCGGAGAAGAAGAAACGCCACCTCCTGGAGATGAACGAGTGGGACGGCCCGGTCTTCAAGATGAAGAACGATCCACGGATCACCCCCGTGGGCAGGTTTCTCAGGAAGTTCTCCATCGACGAGCTTCCCCAGCTCTACAACGTTCTCCGCGGGGAGATGAGCCTTGTGGGCCCCAGGCCTCCCCTTCCGGACGAGGTGGCCAACTACGACCGGAAACACTTGAGGCGCCTCTCCGTGCGCCCCGGGATCACCTGCATCTGGCAGGTGAAGGCCCGGGACGGGAGGGATTTCAAGAAGTGGGTGGAAATGGACCTGGAGTATATCGACAATTGGTCCCTCGGCCTGGACCTCAAGCTCCTCCTCCTCACCATCTCCGCCGTCATCCGCGGCACCGGAGCCTGATCCCCGTGTAGGGGCCGCCGGAGGCGCCATCTTCGGCGCCGAACGTCGGCCCGGAATGGTTCCGGAACGGTGGAATCCTCCCGGCCCATGGTCCGGGGCGCATCCTCAGGACCCGACCTTCACCTCCACCGGCGCGGTCCGGGCCCTGATGTCGTCCAGGAACACCGCGTGGGCCTCCACGGGAGGCAAGTGAATCCTTCCCCAGGCGTGGGGGAGGAAAACCAGGTTGATCCGCTTGGTATAGACGCCGGGCAAATCCGAGAACCAGACAAGGGTCTCTTTCCGGCCCATGTAGACCCTGGACGCCTCGCCTTGCTCGAGGGCGTAGAGGAGCCCTCCGGGAAGAAGGCTCGTCCCCCCGACGTGGGGAATCCGCAAAACCACCTTCCCCATGGACCGGGAGAAACTGTTCCCCACGGAAAGGACGCAGGGCAAGGGCTTCTCCAGGGCCGGCGCGGCCCCGGGTTTCACTTCCAGCCGGAGGATCAGGGACCCCTCCATGTAGGCGCGCCCTGGCTCCTCGAGCCGGCGCCCCCTCAGGATCACCGCCCCCATGGGCGCCTCTCCACTTGTTTCCACCCGGATCTCCGCCCTTTTCGCCCCGGGCGCCGAGGGGAGGTCAACGGCCAAAACAGGCCCCCCTTTGCGGGCGGCCGCGGTCTTGCCGTCCGCCAGGACCCGGACGTCCATTTCCCCCCCCGGGCGGGTGGCTTCAGGGGCGGCCAACAAGGCTTCGTAACATGCCCCGGTGGTCCACTCGTCGCCGAAACCAAGGTCCGGCCGGATCCGGTCGAGGATATAGGAGCGCAGCATGGAGGCGGTCTCCTTCTCCAGGCCCGCCCGGGCCAAGGCGCAGGCCAGGTGAGCGGAGGCCACCAGGTCCGCCCGATCTCCCTCGGCGCCGGTCCAGTCGGTAAACCCGGCCCGGACGCCCGTGCTCCTGTCCCCCGCCAGGGATTTACATTTTTTCAGAATGGCGAGGCCGGCCGGGTTCCTGGGGTTCCGGGCGAGCAAGGCCCGGGCGGCCTCGATCCGGACCAGAGGAGGAGGGTTTCCCCCCAAGTCCACGCGGATCACGTCCTCGGTTCTCTTGAGGTAGTAGACCTCCGCTTTCGTAGCGGCCAGGGCCCTCTCCACCTGGGACGTGATGAAAAGCCCCCCGCCGCCGCTCTCCTTCCAGATTTCCTCGGAGAGGTACCCTGGATCCGGGAGCACCCGCCCGTCGTCCCGGACCTTTCCCCAGAGCCAGTGCCGCACCCGGCGGATCACTCCCGCCACCTGGGGAGGCAGGTAGGCCCGGGCCTCTCCCAGGAAGGCCAAGGCCTCGGCCGTGGGAGAGATCTCGTCGGTGGCCCTGGGGAACTCCGCGTAGCCGCCGATGATGTTCCGGAATCCCGCAAGCTCACGCCAGGCTTCCAGGAGATGGTCCAGGGCCTTCACGGCGGAGGCCTTCCTCCTGGCCGCCGGGAACGAACCTGATCCCAGGAGAACCTTCAACACGGCCAGGGCCGTCCTGGCCCTCCCCAGCACCTGGTCCAGGCTGCCCGCCGCGAGGGGATCTCCCCGGGTCCGGTCCAGGTGCTCCAGGGCCATGGCCACAGGATCGGAGAAGGCCAGCACCTGGAGCCGGGAGCTGTCCAGACTCCCCGGCCCGAAAACGAGCTTCCTCTTCAACCCCTCACTGAAGGGAGCGCTCCAGGAAACCCCAAGAATCTCCTTGGGCGGGGAAGTGTAGGGGAAGGAGGTTTCCAGGAGGGAGTGTCCCGCGCCGTCCCGGACCTCGAGCCGCTGTCCCCCCGCGACGTCCCGGTAGGTGAAAGCAAGGACCATTCTGTGCCAGATACCCTTTCCGCGGAATTTCACCGTGCCCCCGGCGGGAAGGGAGCTTTTCCCGAAGAACGGCCGGAAGGCCCGGGGAGAGGACTGGGACGTTCGGACCCAGACGGGGAGTTTCCATTCCGCCCCGGGCCAGATCGCGCCTGAAGAGGGCCAGCGCAAATCGAGAATAGGGCTCCAACTCTCCTCGCCCCAAGAGAGGAGGATGCCTCCCTTGCCGGGGGTCTGGCCCGCCAGGGACAGGGCCTGCTTGCCGGGAAGGTTGGGATGGAAGGGACCCAAGGGGCCCTTGGAGGAGGGAACGCGCCGCCAGGCCCAGGGAGGAAGGCGGTTGGGGAGGATGTCCGGAGAAGGTGCTTCCCGGCGCTGGACCCGGTTGGCCTGGTCCGGGGCCCGGGCCCCCTTGGGTTGCTGGGCCTGCAAGGCGCCCAAGGGAAGGAAGAGAAAGAGAAGGAGGCCCGTGAGCCTGGCATCGCGCCTCAGCCGGGCGGCTTTTTCCTTGGAAAAGGCCCACCAGCTCAGGGCCAGGCCGAGCAGGGTGGCCAGCACCCCGATGAGAAGCACCACCTTGCCCAGTTCCACCTCCATCCTGGATTCCACCAGCCGGCCCGGACCATTTCCCTCGATCCAGGAATCCTTGATGGTGGGGGCCAGGTCTTCCCTCAGCTCGGGCAAAGGCGTGCCGTCCCTCCAGGCCCGGGCGAGCCTGTGGGCGTCCACGTCGGCGAACGCGAACACTCCGGGCAGGAGTTCCAGCGTGATGGATTCCGGCCCGGGCAGGTCGTAGGGGTCGACCCGCCCCGGGCGGCCCGAAAAGAGAAGGTCCCCGCCCTCCGGAAGGCCCGTATCCACCTCCACACCCTCACCGGCGGGAACGAGCTTCGCCCGGGCCACCCGGGAAGCCTCCCCAAGAGCCAGGCAGGAAGCCTGGTGCATGGGAGGCGGATTTCCCTCCCAGCGCCAGACCCGAACCTGGAAGAAGGCCAGGGGCAGCTTGGAGAAAGGAACCTCCAGGACGCCCTTTCCGCCCTTTACGTCCAGGGAGAACACGTCCGCCACCATCCCCTCCACGAGCAGGTCCACCCAGAGACGGTCTTTTTTTCTCCCGTCGAACACGGTGAGCCGGAGAGGGTCTCCCGGGGAGAGCACGCTCTTTTCCAGGATCACCGTAAAGTCCTGGTCCCGGTTCTCCGGGAGTTTGCAATGGACCTTCCTGCGGCTGAGGACCTTCTTTCCCCCCGGATCCAGGGCCACGAAGAGGAGGGACCGCCCTTTTTTCGGAAAAGTGAAGTCCAGGACGGCCGAGCCCTTTCCGGGATAAGAGGCCTCGGCCAGGACGGGGCCCCCTTCTCCGGCGAGAACGCGGAGTTGCGCCGGGACGGGTTGGTCCTCCCGGTCGAAAAGGGCGGCCCGCACCCGGTGGGGCATCCCGGGCACCCAGCGGTGGGGGCCTTCCAGGAGGATCCTGTAAGGAAACCGGTAGAGGAAGATCTTGTCGAAGGGAAACCTGACTTCCTCTCCTCCCGCGGGAGGAACGATCCGGGCTTCCAGGTCCAGGGGGAAGGGCTCGTTCGCCCCTTCTTCCAGGGGGGGAAGATCGATGGTGAAGGCGTAGATCCCGGGTCCCGCCAGGACGCAAGGCGCCTCTTCCAGGTCTTTGCCGTGCTTTACCAGGACCACCCGGACCGTGGCGCCCGAGTAGGGTGTCCCGTCGAGGAAGGAGATCTCCATCCGGCCTTGGAAAGGCGCCCCCGCCACGGCCCGGTGAAGGAGAAGGGGCCGGATCCGGAAGGGATCCTTTTCCATGGGGACCTTGATCTCCGTGTACCCCAGGATGTCCCGGCCCACCTGGACGTCCATGGCGTAGAGGCCGGGCCGGGCCGAGAAGGGAACCTGGAAGGAGCCTTCGAAGGTCCCTCCCGGGCCGGTGGTTCCCATGAGGGTGAACAAGGGATCCCCTGCGGGGCTGGAGACCTTGAGGATCCAGGGCTCCCCCGCCGCAGGGCGGGGAGGGGTGTCGTTGTGGCGGGCGATCCCCAGGAAATGGACCCTCTCCCCCGGGTAGTAGAGATACTTCTCCGTGCACACGCCGGCCTTGTCCCCCATGTCCACGTCCACGTTCGGCACCGAGACCTCGGCCGGCTCCAGGGCCCCTTCCACCCGGGCCCCCAGGCCCAGGCCCCCGATTCCCACGTTGGGCAGGGAAAAGGGCACCAGCCCCGTGCCCTTTACAGGCGCGGATCCCAGGTCGTACCGGTTCCTGTCCCGGTCCTGGAGAAAGACATGGACCGTCCCCGAGAGGGGGACGTGGGTGAAAGGATCCTCCAGGCGGACCAGGAGCTTGGAGTCTCCCGGGCCCAGGAGTCCTTCGGGAAAGACGGCCTGGAAAGACTGGAAGACGGGCCTGGAGGCTCTCCCGGAGAAGATCAAGACCCCGCCCACGGCGCAGACGAGGAAGCCTACCCCCAGGGAGAGGCGCAGGAGGAGGCCCCCCGTGCTCCTTCTTCTGCCTCCCCGGGCGGGGGAGTTCCAGGAACGGACAGGTTTTCTGGGTTCACTCATAGTGGAGTCTCCTGGAGCGCTGGGGCCCAACCGAGTATTCTGCCCCAAACGGAGAGCGGCCCGGCAGGTTTCCCGCTCTCTACAATAAGAAAAAGCCGATCCCCCCGGGAATTTTTACCAGGAGTCCAGGCAATGAAGCCCATCCAACCCGCTTTGCGAACCCGAAGAATCCGATACGCCATCCGGGACATCGTGGTCCTGGCGGACAGGCTCCGCCGGGAGGGAAAGAAAATCCTCTCCCTGAACATCGGCGATCCCTGCCTCTTCGGGTTCCAGCCGCCGGGCGAGCTGATCGAGGCGGTCCACGAGGCCATGAAAGCGAACCACAACGGCTACGGCCCGGCCCTGGGGATCCCGGAAGCCCTGGAGGCCCTGGCCAAGGAGGGAACCCGCAAGGGAATCCGGGAATTGCGCTCCATCTACATCACCACGGGAGCCTCCGAGGCCATCGAAGTCTGCCTCACGGCCCTCCTGGACCCCGGGGAGAACGTGCTCCTTCCCGCCCCGGGCTATCCCCTCTACTCGGCCATCATGGGCAAGCTCGATTGCCCCTTGAACTTCTACCACCTGGACGAGGAAAAGGGCTGGGCCCCGGACATCGACAACCTGGCCTCCCGGATCAATTCGCGCACCAGGGGAATCGTCCTGATCAACCCGAACAACCCGACGGGCGCCCTCTACGACGTGGAGACCCTGAAGGCCATCCTGGAGATCGCCCGGGAGAAGAACCTTGTGGTCTTCTCGGACGAGATCTACGACCAGTTGGTCTTCGACGGAAACACCCACGTGGCCACGGCTTCCCTGGCGGACGACATCCCCATGGTGACCTTCGGGGGCCTCTCCAAGAATTTCGTGACCCCCGGGTGGAGGATCGGCTGGGGCATGCTCTCGGGACCGCCCGAGGTCGTCAGGGATTACGACCAGGCCATCCAGAAGATCCTCAGGGCCAGGCTCTGCGCGAACCATCCCGAACAATACGCCATCCCCGCGGCCCTCAACCGGGGCAGGCGTCACCTCCCCGCCATGATCGACGCCCTCCAGAAGAGGCGGGACGTGACGGTGGAGAAACTGAACGCCATGGAAGGGGCCTCCTGCGTGAAACCCGGGGGCGCATTCTACGCCTTCCCCTCCATCGACATTCCGGGAAACGACAGGGATTTCTGCGAGGAACTCCTGAGAGAGACGGGAGTGCTCACCGTCTTCGGGGAAGGCTTCGGCCAGAAACCGGGCTCCAAGCACCTCAGGGTCGTCTTCCTCCCACCCGAGGAAATCCTCACCGACGCCTTCGAGAGGATGGACGCCTTCCTCCAGAAAGTCCGCAAGAGACAACCCGCCGCCTCGTAGGGGACGCCGGAGGGCGCCGCCGGGCGCCCGAACGTCGTCCCGCGACAACCTCTCCAGCCGAAGCCGGAAGACACATTCCCAAGGCGCCGCAAAAACCCGGACCACCTACCTCCCCAAAAACTTACAAGAAAACCGGTGACCACCCCCCTCAAACGCCCCACGAATGTGGTGGCGGGCGGGGGATGGTGGGACCA
>CAYQBW010000041.1:0-10755 GCA_964415725.1 uncultured Planctomycetia bacterium | reverse complement strand
GCCGTAGGGGACGCCCGAGGGACGGCCGAAGGCCGGCCCGACGGTCGTCCCGCGAATTCCCCAGGAACCCGGATAATTCCTCACCTCCGGATCCATCCCGGGCCGACGTTCGCCTGCGTCGCCTCCGGCGACCCAGGCTCCGGCGGCCCCTACATTTGGCCGTAGGGGACGCCCGAGGGGCGGCCGAAGGCCGGCCCGACGGTCGTCCCGCGATCCGGCCTCCAACCCTACGGCCCGCCCACAAAAAAAGGCGCGCCGCCCAGGCGGCGCGCCGGTTTTTTCATGGATGTCTTACCCGGGCCCGGTCAATAGAGAACGGGGTCGGTGAACCAGGTGAGCCTGAGAGTGTTGGGATTGATCCCCAGGCTGATGGCGTTGAAGATCCCCAGCCCGTCCGGGGCGTTGGGGAAGAGGGCCTTGCCGTTCTTCACAACCGCCAGGTAGGCCCCCGTGAAGCCCGCAAAGATCGGCGTGTATTGGCCGATCACGAAGTTGATGGAGAAGCCCGTGTAGCCCAGGCCGTCCAGGTTCAGCGGCGGGGAGGTCCCCTTCTCGGTCACCAGGATCAGGGCCAGGTTGTTCTCCTGGGTGGCGGTGAAATACTGGATTCCGAATCCCTTGCCGCCGCCGTAGTAGGTGAGCTCGGGGAGCTTGAGACCCGAGATGTAGAGGTCGTTGGCGCTCAGCCTGTCGTCGGCCCAGTAAGCGATGACGTCGCCGTTGAGGGTCATGGCCACCCGGGGGTCGTCCACGTCGCTTCCGCCCTTGTAGAGGCCGCCGAGTTTCGTGCCGGGCCTCCGGGGGAAGAAGGTCTTTCCGCCGTCGGTGCTGACGTTGTATTCCACGTCCTCGCCGCCTCCCGTGACCAGGGCGGCCTCGTGCATGACCACGATCCGGTTGCCACGGACCACGGCGTTCTCCGTGTTGTCGATGCGTTCCACCGCCGGCTTGGGATTGCCCAGGCGGATCTCGTTGACCTTCTTGAGGAAGCCCAGGCCTCCGTTCTGGTCACAGGCGGCGAAAAGCATGTTGGCCTTGTTCCCCTTCCCGTCCCGGTCGTCCACCCAGGTGACGCAGACGACCTTGCCGTCGGCAGCCACGTGGGGAACGTCGGAGTCGAAGCCCTTGGCGCCCGGGTTCATGATGATGGGACCTTTGAAGGTGTTGCCCATGTCGTTGGAGAAGACGAGGGAGACGTTGTTGGGCCAGGATCCGCCGTAGGTATCTCCGTAGACCAGGTAGATGTTTGTCCCCGACACCGCGATATCCGGCTCCCACCACTTGTCGTTCCGGGGCGTCTTGGAGCTGTACTTTGAGACCTGGATCTCCTTGAAGGTACGCCCCATGTCACGGGAAAAGGAAAGGTAGAGGTTGCCTTTGTTGCTCCCCGAGACGCGGGCGTCGTCGTAGGCCATGGCCACCAGCGGCCCCATGGCGTCGAGGGTCAGGAAATTTACGGCCGCCTTTCCGGCGGGAGCGCCGGGGTTGTTGATCCTCTTTTCGGGAAGAAACACGGAGAGCTTGCCGTTTTTGAATTCCACGGCCGTGTAGTAGACGTCGTTGGGTTGCTGGTTGCCCCCCACGATGGCCGCGACCTTGTAGGCGAGGTGGGCCTTGCCGTAGGTGCAGGCCATCTTCAGGTAATCGCAATCGAAATTGGTTCCGGCGGTCTTGGTGTTCACCCGGATGGGTCCCTGCCAGTTCTTTCCCTCGTCCGGGGAGGCCATGACGTAGATGTCGTTGGGCCAGGCCGATTGTTTCACCGAGTCCCACTTGCCCACGCACATCCCCAGGTAGACCTGGTTGAAGGTGGCGCCCAGGACCATGTTCTCGAAGTCCACGGAACCGGAAACCTGGACGGTGAAGATCTCCTTGGCGGGACTCCAGGTGAAGCCCCCGTCGGTGGAACGCCGGAAGAGGACGTGAACCTTTCCACCGTAGTGCTCGGCCCAGACCGCGTAGGCCAGAAGGGGCGTGGCGTGGAGCCCCGGCGCGGAAGGAGCGGCCGTCTCGTCGGGGCAGGCCACCTGCATGTTCCCCACGGTGCCACGGAGCCCGGTCCGGGCCAGAAGGGAGTTCAAGTTCGCCTTCACTGTCCTCCTGGGGAAGGCTACCTTGGGCGTCTGGGCCGCCAGGGGAAGGCAGCCCAGGAGGGACAGGGCCAGGGTCAGGGTTTTCTTGTTCATGGGAAGGTCTCCGGTTGCTGTCAGCGGAAAAAAATTCAACGGGAAAAGAAAAGCGGGCCTCCCGGGGGAGGCCCGCTTCGTCTCATCAGTAGAGAACGGGGTCGGTGAACCAGGTGAGCCTGAGAGTGTTGGGATTGATCCCCAGGCTGATGGCGTTGAAGATCCCCAGCCCGTCCGGGGCGTTGGGGAAGAGGGCCTTGCCGTTCTTCACAACCGCCAGGTAGGCCCCCGTGAAGCCCGCAAAGATCGGCGTGTATTGGCCGATCACGAAGTTGATGGAGAAGCCCGTGTAGCCCAGGCCGTCCAGGTTCAGCGGCGGGGAGGTCCCCTTCTCGGTCACCAGGATCAGGGCCAGGTTGTTCTCCTGGGTGGCGGTGAAATACTGGATTCCGAATCCCTTGCCGCCGCCGTAGTAGGTGAGCTCGGGGAGCTTGAGACCCGAGATGTAGAGGTCGTTGGCGCTCATCCTGTCGTCGGCCCAGAAGGCGATGACGTCGCCGTTGAGGGTCATGGCCACCCGGGGGTCGTCCACGTCGGCGCTCCCGCCGAAGAGGCCGCCCATCTTGGTGCCCATCCTTCGGGGGAAGAAGGTCTTTCCGCCGTCGGTGCTGACGTTGTATTGCACGTCTTCGCCGCCGCCGGCCACCTTCCTGACCTCGTGCATGACCACGATCCGGTTGCCACGGACCACGGCGTTCTCCGTGCCGTCGATGGGCTCCACCGCCGGCTTGGGATTGCCCAGGCGGATCTCCGTGACCTTCTTGAGGAAGCCCAGGCCGCCGTTCTGGTCACAGGCGGCGTAGAGCATGTTGGCCTTGTTCCCGAGCCCGTCCCGGTCGTCCACCCAGGTGACGCAGACCACCTTGCCGTCGGCCGCCACGTGGGGGGAGTCCGTGTCGAAGCCCTTGCCGCCCGGGTTCAGGATGACCGGGCCCTTGAAGGTCTGGCCCATGTCGTTGGAGAAGACGAAGGAGGTGTTGTTCGGCCAGGCGCCGCCGTAGACCCCGCCCCAGACCAGGTAGATGTTGGTCCCGCTCACGGCCACCTCGGACTCCCAGTACTTGTCGGACCTGGGAGAGGACGCGGAGTATTTGGTGATCTGGGTCTCCTTGAAGGTTCTTCCCATGTCACGAGAGACCGAAATGTAGAGATTCCCCTGGTTGCTTCCGGAAACACGGGAGTCGGCATAGGCGATGGCCACCAGCGGCCCCATGGCGTCGATGGTGAGATAATGGATCGCCGCCGTCCCCGGCGCGGCGGAGGGATTGTTGATCTTCCGCTCGGGCTGGAAGGTGCTGATCTTGCCGTTCTTGATCTCCACGGCCGTGTAGTAGGCGTCGTTGGGCTTCTGGGAGCCGCCCGCGATGGCGGCCACATAGTAGGCCAGGTGGGCCTTCCCATAAGTGCAGGCCATGCGCAAGCCGTCGCAGTCGAAGTTGGTCCCGGCCGTCTTGGTGTTCACCAGGGTTGGGCCGAGCCAGGTCTTCCCCTCGTCGGGGGAGGCCATGACGTAGATATCGTTGGGCCAGGCCGTCTGCTTGACGGGGTCCCACTTGCCCGTGCAAAGCCCGATATAGACCTGGTTGAAGGTGGCGCCGAGAATCATGTTCTCGAAGTCCCAGGTCCCGCTCACCTGGACGTTCCAGATCTCCTTGGAAGGGCTCCAGGTGAAGCCCCCGTCGGTGGAACGGCTGAAGAGCAGGTGCGCCTTTCCGCCGTATTGCTCGATCCATGCCGCGTAGGCGAGAACGGGCGTGGCGTGGAGCCCGGGCGCGCTGGGCCCCGCCGTTTCCTTGGGACAGGCGACCTGCATGTTCCCTTGGGAACTCCGGACCGTCGTATACCCCCGGATGGACCCCTTGTTCACCTTGTAGACCTTCCTGGGAAAGACCACCTTGGGCGTCTGGGCCCTTGCGGGGATCCCTCCCAGGAGGGCGAGAGAGAGCACCAAAACCATTCTTTTCATTTACCAGTCTCCTTTCTTTCGCCGGAAAGCCAGCGGGCCTCCCGGGGGAGGCCCGCTTTCAACCATCAATAGACAACCGGATCCGTGAACCAGGTCAGCCGCATCGTCTTGGTGTCGAGGCCCAGGGCGGCGGCATGGAAGATCCCGAGCCCGTCCGGGGCGTTGGGGAACTTGGCGACGCCGTTTTTCACCACGCTCACGTAGGCGCTTGTGAACATGGCGAAGACCGGCGTGTAGGTCCCCATGGCGAAGTTCATGGAGAAGCCGATGTAGCCCAGGCCGTCCAGGTTGAGCGGCGGAGCCGTCCCCGCCTCGGTCACCAGGATGATGGCGGCGTTCCCTTCCTCGGCGGCGGTGAAATGCCCGATGGTGAAGCCCTTGCCTCCGCCGAGATAAGTCAGCTCGGGAAGCTTCAAACCGGAGAGATAGAGGTTGTTCTTGCCCAACCGGTCGTCCGCCCAGTAGACGAAGACGTCGCCGTTGCGGCTCATGGCGACCCTCGGGTCGTCCACGTCCTTGGGGCCTCCGAAGAGCCCGCCGATCTGGGTGGCGTGACGCATGGGGGCGAAGGTCTTCCCGCCGTCGTCGCTCATGGCCAGGTAGGCGTCCTCGCCGCCGCCGGAGACCTTCATCTCTTCGCCTGCCACGATGATGTGCTTGCCGTTCACGGCGACCTTGTAGTTGCCGTCATACTTGACGGTCTTCGGGGTCTTTACTCCAAGCCGGATTTCCGTGACCTTCGTGAGGAAGCCCTTGCCTCCCTGGTCGTCGCAGGCGGCGAAGACGGAGTTGTACTTGTTGCCGGGACCGTCACGGTCGTCCGCCCAGACCACGCAGACCACGTCGCCGTCGGCGGCCACCTTGGGATTGTCCGTGTCGAAGCCCTTTCCGCCCGGGTTCAGGATGACCGGCCCCTTGAAGGTGGCGCCCATGTCGTTGGAGAAGATGAAGGAAGTGTTGTTGGGCCACTTGGCCACGCCGCCGATCGTATAGACGCCGCCGTAGGTGATGTAGATGTTCTTGCCGCTGACCACGTCGTTGCACTCCCAGTACCTGTCCGTCCTGGGCGTCGTGGCGTCGTAATGGGTCAACTGGGTCTCCTTGAAGGTCTTGCCCCCGTCCTTGGAGACGGAGACGTAGAGGTTCCCGTATTTGCTCCCCGTCACCCGGGCGTCGGCCCAGACGCAGGCCACCAGGTTTCCGTCGGCGCTGATGTTGCAGTAATTGACGCCCGGCGTCTTCCCGGGAGCGGCCGAGGGATTGTTGATCTTCTTTTCGGTATTGACGATATTGATCTTCCCGGCCTTGATGTTCACGGCCACGTAGTAGTAGTCGTTGGGGCCCTGGTGGGTGCCCGAGGTGAAGTGGGCGAACTTGTACCCGATGTGGGCCACCCCGTTGGCGCAGGCCATGACCAGGTTGTCGGCGTCGCCCTTCCCGGCGGTGACGGTGTTCACCTTGGTGGGGCCGATCCAGGTCTTCCCCTCGTCGGGGGAGGCCACGACGAAGACATCGTTGGGCCAGGTCTTTCCCGTGCTCGAGTTGTAGGTCCCGGAGCAAATCCCGAGGAAGACCTGGTTCCCCGTGGCGCCGAGCATCATGTTCTCGAAATCATAAGATCCGGAAACCCGGACCTTGTAGACCTCCTTGGCTTTGCTCCAGGTGAAGCCTCCGTCGGTGGAGACGCTAACCATGACGTGGACCATCGAGGGGGTCCCATAACGCTCCGCCCAGGCCGCGTAGGCAAGCACGGGCGTGGCGTGGAGACCCGGCGCCGAGGGGGGGGCGACTTCCTTGGGGCTCACCACCTGGAGGTTCCCCCGGCTGCTGTTCCAGGTGGTGCGGTCCAGCAGGGTGTTGGAGTTGAGCTTCACCACCTTCCTGGGAAGGGTCACGGGCGGCGTCTGGGCCGCAAGGGTCCCGGCCAACAACAAGCCGGCCGCCGTAAAAAACCATCGACTAGAACGCATGTTTACCTCCTGTGGCGTAAAACAAACAGAGAAATGTCATGAGGAGATGAATCGATGATCTCCAGATGAAGAAAGCCTGAAAAAGCCACGAAAATCCGGGATGAATACATATTCCATCTCGCGGAAGGGCAAGAGGATCGGAAAAAGGCTTGTCGCCACAGAATTGTTGATTCTCCGGGCCCTGCGGTCAAGGACCCCGGCCCTCGACCTTGTCCCTTTTGCCCCGGGACGGGACAATCCGCACCATGGACACCCTGGTTGAAGTCGGAAAGTGGATCCTCCTGGTGTTGGCAGCGGGCTTCGTCGGCCAGTTCGGAAAATCCCTCGCCCTGGCCCTCCTGGAAAAAAGAAAGGCCCGGAAGGCAGCGGGAACCGCATCCAAGTCCGAGCCGGCACCCGAAGCCCCATCCCGGGAGACGGATTCCAAGGCCTGGAAAAAAAGAGCCAAGCTCGAGAAGAAGCGCCTGAAGGCCGAGGCCAAGCGGGCGAAGAAAGCAGGCCTTCCCCCCGGCCGGGACGTCTCGAAATGATCCGTGCCTCCTTCCTCCTCTTCCCGGCCTTCTTTTTCCCCCTCTTCCCGGGGAAAGGCTCGGGAAACACGCCTCCTCCGACCCCCGTGAATGTGGTGGTCTCGAGCCCGTCGGTCTGGAGCCTGGCCGACACCCGGGGCGAGGTCCGGGAGATCTGGACGGGGCCTCCCGCCAGGATCGCCTCCCACGGAGCCGAACCCCCAAGAGTTCTCAAAGTCTCGGCCTTCGGGCAGATCCGTAAGGGGAAGACATGGAAAGACCTGCGGGCCTTTCCGTGGAACCATGAGGGCACCCGGCCGGGGCGCCTGTTCTTGTCCTGCCCCGCCCGGGGAGCGGGGATGGAGATCCGGGCCTGCCGGAACGCCTCCTTCGGCCCGGTCTTTCTCATCTATTCCTTCCACCGGGCCCGGCCCTTCCGCTTCTTCCTGGGAGGCAGGAAGCACGCCTCGCTCCCGGGGTCTTTCCAGCCGGGACCTTCGGCGGGGGAATGGACCCTGGAGACCCGGGCCCTCGGGCCCCTGAGAATCGGCACCGACCCCGCAGGAAGACTTTCGGTCTCCCGGCGGGGCGCCTTCCTGGAGGTCCCCGCCGCCCGGCGGATCCTGGTCTGCCTCCACGCCGGACCGGGGGACCTTCCCCCTTCCCGGGGAAAGGCCTGGGCCGCCGCCTGGTGGGAGACGCTCCAGGGCAAATGGTCCGACCCGCGGCGCGTCCGGGTCCGAACGGGACTCCCCCGCCTGGACGCACTCTTCGACGCCTCGGTGGACGCCGTGGAGGCCGACCGGTTCCGCTCGGGCGTGATCACTGCCGGCTCCGACGGCTGGTACAAGAACGCCTGGATCCGGGACGGGACCTACGCAGTCCTGGGCCTGGACCTGGCGGGACACCACAGGGAGGCGTCGGAATTCTTCCGCTTCTGGATCCGGGAGGGAGGTTTTTCCTGGGGCGGGGCCAACGAGGCCCAGCAGCCGGCCATCGGGATCGCCGGGATCTGGTTCCATTCCAGGATCGTCCGGGGGGGAGACGCCCTCCTTGCCGAGGTCTACCCCTATGTCCGAAAATACGCCGACTACTACGCCCGCCGGGTGGCCGGGGAAGGGATGATTTGGACCGCCGAGGAGTGGATCTGCCAGGTTCCGGCCCCGACGGCCTGGCCCAACGCCGAGGTCTACGGCGGGCTTCGGGCCTCCGCGAGGGTCGCCCGCCGCCTGGGGAGGGCCGGCGACGCCGAAAGGTGGGAAAAGGCCGCCGCCGCCCTCCGGAAGGCTCTCCTGGAGAAGGCCTACGACAAAAAGCTCTCCCGCTTCATTCCCCTGGCCGGCCCTCCCGGGAAGGTCCACCGCTCCAAGGCCTTCCCCGGGAGCCGGCACCGCAACGGCCCGGTCCGGGACGAACGGGTCGATT
Source organism: uncultured Planctomycetia bacterium (assembly GCA_964415725.1). GTDB lineage: Bacteria > Planctomycetota > UBA1135 > UBA1135 > JALUZX01 > JALUZX01. Next base: position 2,699 of record CAYQBW010000041.1, on the reverse strand, counting down.
CGGGGATGTTCATGCTGGCCCGGATGGAAGCCTTCGGCAGAGGGCTCGGGGCGGTGGCCGTGGACGATCCCCGCTTCGCCTCCACCCAGGCCTGGATCCACAAAGTTCTCTACGAGTCCGACGGGTCTATTTCCCGCTTCGACGGAAACCCGGGCTCCCCCTTCTATCCCAAGGGGCAGTGGCCGGTCTGGCCCATCACGGCCTGCTGGGCCGCCCAGGTGGAATGGCTCCGGGGCCGGATGGACCGGACCTGGCGGCATCTCCTGGGCGGGGTGGCCCGGAAGAAGGGCTTCGATCCACGGAGAGACTGCTTCCAGCTTCCCGAACAATGGAACCTGGACGGCACCCCTGTCCGCACCACCCACTTCCTCACCTGGTCCCACGGGGAATTCCTCTTCACCACCCTGCTCCTGCTCACGGGCCTGGAGGTGGATCCCCCGGGCGGCGCCGACCTGGCCCTCGCCCCGGCCCTGCCGCCGGGTTCCAATGAGGTTCGGGTGGGAAATTTCCGGTTCCGGGGATGGAGGCTGGACCTGGAGGTGAAAAAAGCGGCCGGGGCCCTGGCCTGCCGCCTCTCGGGCCGCCCCGAACCTGGGAGAAGCCTTACCCGGCCCCTAAGAGTCCGGGCCGGAGGAACCGCCTTTGTCCTCCAGCCGGGGAATCGCGTCGCCTTCCAGTTCCGCCCCGGCGGCCTCGAGCGGGCCGCCCATCCCCTGGAGCGGGCCCGGGCCTTCGGGAGGATCCTCCTTGGGGAACCCCTCCCGCGGGGCGCAGGGAAACTCGGACCCCTCGGGCTGGAAGCCTGGATCCGGGCCGCCGAAGACCGGTTCGACAAAGAAAGGCTGGAAAAAGTCCGGGCCCGGAGGTGGAAGGAACTCGGGATCCGGCCCCGCTGAGCGGGCCCTGTCTCCTTTTGGGAATCCCTCCCCTAGCCGGGGCCCCCCTTTCCCGGCAGGAATTCTTCCTTAGAATAACCATACTTTTCTCGCCCTCAGGCGACCCGTTCCATTTCGAGGGAAGATCTTTTTCCTTCAGGATCCTTGTTCCTTTCCAGGAAGTTTCATCCAAGCACAGGAGGCATCCATGCGTTTCAAGTCTCTCCTTCTCGCGGCCGCCTTCCTCGCCCCGGCGGCGACGAGCCAGACCGTCCTCTACCAATCCCTGACGGGGTGGACCCACGTAGGGGGATCGCCCAACTGGAGCGACGACGTGACCGCCGCGGGATCCGAATTCCCCAAGGTGGACCAGCTCAACTCCATCAAAACCCTCCAGTATTCGTCCAAGGCGATAGCCCTAAAAAAAGGCTCCTACGTCATCACCTTCCGCGTGATGAAATTCAAGGACAACACCGGCGTGGCCCCCCTTACGGCGGAAGCCATCGTGGGAGGAAAGAAGTTCTCCCGGGAAACCCCGGCCAAGACCATCCAGATCCCCGTTGATCCCAAGACGGGCAAGCTCAAGAACCCCCGCTGGGTATGGACGGACCCGCTGGTCTTCTACGTGGACCAGCCCTCCATGAACGTGGTCTTCTTTTTGAAGAACATGGACTCCAAGATCACCAAGCAGAATTTCTACTTCGACGCCGTCATCCTGGGCCGGGTCCGGGACGACAAGATCGTGGAATGCCAGTCCATGACCCTCCATTGCGCCACGACCTATGGCATGCCCTACACCAAGCGGGGGGTCCCGGAAAAAACCTCCCCCTTCGGCAGGATCGACCACGTCCAGCAAGGGGGCGGCGGAACGGGGCTCTGGTGGTTCCACTGGCACTCCCGGCTCTTCACCCTCCAGCCCGGGGTCTACACGGCCAACGTGCGGGCCATGAAGGACACGAGCATGAACAACGCCCAGGCCATCGACCTCTTCACCAAGGTCAACGGCGTCAAGTACCTGGTGACATGGAATACGACGGACCAGATCCTCAACAAGTGGGTCCTCACCACGGGCCTTACATTCAAAGTCACCCAGCCGAACACCCCCGTCCGCCTGGTCTTCCAGTCCCTGAGCGGCCGGAAGGACAACTACAGCCTGGACTACATGCTGGTCCGCAAGGGCGGGTTCCGGCTGTTCGGGAGGGGCGGCATCACCACCCCCGGCTGGCTGACCATCAAGGGGGACATCCCGAAACTCGGGAAGACCCTCAACATCGAGGTCCAATACGCCTTGAAGACGGCCTTCCTCTTCTTCGGTAAGAAAGAACTCAAGCCGCCCATGGACCTCACGCCCCTGGGGATGGGGAGGTGCCACCTCTACACCATGCCCTTCCTGGTGACCCCCGGCGTCATGCCCAACAAGAACAACGTGGCCCTCTTCCAGATCCCCATCCCGAACAACCCGGCGCTCATCGGCGCCAACTGGTTCAACCAGGCCCTTGCCATCGACAAGCCCATGTTCATCAACCCCGTGGGAATCGTGACCTCCAACGCGGCGGAGGTCACCCTCGAGGACTGAGGGAAAACCACTTCCTTCCTTTCTTCCCGGGCCGGGTCCCCCGCGGACCCGGCCTTTTTTTCCGAAAAACAAGGCGGTTTTTCCCGTCTCCAGGACCCAAGCGGTCCATACCGCTTCTGCTGTTTTTCCCCGCCCCGGCGGCCTCCACCTTTTACTCCGCTGTTACACCCCCGTTTCCCCGCCTTCCCGGGATCCTATAGAATGAAAACTTTCCCGAATCTCCCGCGAAGGGGCGCGCTGCCTTGAAG
>CAYQBW010000040.1:0-10773 GCA_964415725.1 uncultured Planctomycetia bacterium | reverse complement strand
ATCTCTCGTGCCGCACCTTTCGATAAGGACTTCCTCCAGGATCCTCCAGCTTCAACCGCCCCCTCGGCCGGAAAATACCACAGGCTCCGGGAGAAAGGTCCTCACCGATCCTTGCCCGCCGGGGGAAAAGGGGGAAAATCCTGGTTTCTGAACCACCCGGAATGATCCCATGAATCGAAGCTTTTTCATCCAGGCTTTTCTTTGCTTTTTCTTCCCGGCCCTCCCTTCTCTTTTCCCCCAGGAAAGAAAGGTGCCCGACTTCCGCCTGGCGGCCACCCTGCTCTGGAGCGAGAGCTACACCGTGGGAACCGCCCACGGGCGGTCCGGGCTCTGGGTGACTCCCCTGGAAAAGCCGGGCTGGTGGACGCCGGCCTGGAAGAGCACCAAGGCCTTCCGGGTCCGGACGGGCGCCGGGGGCGCCCGCTCCCCCTGGCTCTGGCTGGCCGGGGGGGACCAGGCCTGGGCCGTGAAAGACCAACCCCCGGGGACGCCGCCTTCCATGACCGGCCCGCCCTGGGTTATGGAGGTCCGGGACGTCCTGGAAGAACGGGAAGGACTCTGGCTCGCCTGGGCCGGGGGCGTGGCCTTCCGCCCGGCGGGAGGAACGGCCTGGGAGGACCGCTCTGAGGGCCTTCCCTCCACCTTCGTCTCCTTCCTGGTCCGGGCCCCGGGGCCCGACCGCCCCATCCTGGCAGGCACCGAGAAGGGCCTGGCCCTCTGGGACGGTCAGGCCGGAACCTTCCGGCCCGCCGGGCTCGCGGGAATGGCCGTCCGCTCCCTCCTCTTCTACCGGGGCCGCCTCTACGCCGGAACCATGCGGCACGGGGTGTTCCGGTTGAACGCAAAGTTTCCCTTCCGGGCCGAGCCTTTCGGGCTGGAAGGGTGCTCCGTCGAAGGGCTGGCCGCCTGGGGGGACCTTCTCTACGCCGCGGCGGCGGGCAAGGGGGTCTGCGCCCGCGGGGTCCGCCCCGGCCGGGCCGGGGAAAAGGAGCTGGGGGCGTGGGACGTCCTGCGCGCCTGGAAGTCCGACGCCTCCGCCCTGGCCGTCGCTCCGCCCCTTCCGGGAAGCACGGCCCCCATCCTCTTCGCCGGAACCATGGGGGAAGGGGTCTGGAAGAGCGCCGACGGGGGGAAGAGGTGGGAGCCCTTCGGCCTGGAAGGAGGCCAGGTCACGAGCCTGGCCCTCGTGCCGGCGCCCCGCCACAGGGCGGCCCCCCTCCCCGAACTTCCAGCCGGGGGAACCTTCGAGGCGAGAAGGAAGGCCGTCCGGGAATGGTTCCTGGCCAGGCGCCGGAACGCGGGAAGGGGGATGAGCTTCTACACCCTGCCCTGGCTCCTGGAGGATCCCGGGCTCCGGCCCTCGGCGCTCAGGGCCCTGGCGGCGGCCCTGGCCGGGCCCAAGGGGGACATGTTCTTCCAGTTCCCCGCCGCGGGGGCCTTTTACCGGTGCGGGAAGCTCCTGCCGCCCGGGTTGAAGGCCCTCTTCCGGCGGACCTTGATGACCTACCCGGGCTACAGGGGCGACACCATGAACCATCTCTGCATGTGGCACACCGCCCTCTATCTTTCGGCGGCGGCCTTCCCCGGCGCCGGGCCGGAGGAGTGGTTCACCGGGAGGTCTTCGCGGGAGAACTTCGAATTCGCGAGAGAGTATCTCTACGACTGGATGGACAGGGTCTTCAAGAAGGGGATGATGGAGTTCGACTCCCCTCACTACATGGCCTTCTACGTGGGCCCCCTCCTTCTCCTCCACGATTTCGCCCCCGAAAAAGAGATGCGCGCCGCCGCCGAGGCCACCCTGGACCTGATCCTCGCCGACTACGCCGGGGATTTCTTCAAGGGCATCTACACGGGGGCCCACTCCAGGGAGCCCAAGGGAAAGCCTTTCGACATGGAATGGGACTACGCCGCCGGGCTCGCCTACCTCTACTTCGGGGAGGGAGGCCGGGGAGAGGCCCGCCTGGGACCGGTGACGGCCCTTGCGGCCCAGAGTTCCTACAGGTGTCCCCCCGTGATCGGGGAGGTCGCCCTGGACAGGAGGGGAACAGTGCTCCGGTTCGAGCGAAAGATCGTCCGGAACCGGTGGCGCTACCACGGCCGGGACCGCAATCCGCCGGTCTTCAAGGTGAACTACCTCACGCCCGACTTCTCTCTCGGCTCCTGCCAGGGGGGCATCCTCCAACCCATCCAGCAGCACACCTGGGACGCGAGCTGGAGGGACGGCCTGGGCCGGGCCCGGACCTTGTTCACCCTTCACCCCTACATGGGGGCCTTCGAGCTGGCCACCTTCTTCCCCGAAAGCCCGCTTCGCATGCTGGAGATCATCGCCAGGCAGAAGGGATCCTACCTGGACGAGAACAAGTGGGTTTCGGCCTCGCCATGGGAGAGGATCTTCCAGGACCGGTCGAGCTTGATTGCCCTCTACCGAATTCCTGACGGGGAGAAGGCGCCCCACGCCGACGCCTACCTCCCGGCCCCCCCGGGAAAGATCCAGAGGGCGGGCAATTGGCTCGTCCTGGAGAGCGGGCCCGTCTTCGCGGGACTCTACTGCACGGGGGAACTCACCCTGAGCCCCGCCCCCCGGGAGGGAACCCGGGCCCGGTGCCGGGCCCGGCCCTCGGCCTTCGTGGCGGAGATCGGGGCCAGGAGAACGTGGAAGACCTTTCAGGCCTTCCGGGAAGCCCTGGCCCAAAGGAAGCCCGCCTTCGACCCGGGCGCCTGCGCCGTCATCTACAAAAACCTCCAGGGCCATACCATGCGCTTCGCCTGGCCCGACAAGAGGGACCTGGACGGAAAGCCCTGGACCTTCCCAAAAGGCGCCCTCTTCCAGGGGCCCTGGATCCAGTCCAAGGCAGGATCGGGCCGGGTCCGGGTCCGCCACGGCAAGAAGGAGATCCTCCTCCAACTCCCCCCCAAGTGGTTCTGAGCCGGACGATTCGAAACCGGCGGTCCCCGCGGGCCTTCCAATCTCCTGAGAAGGATCAGTGCTTCAGGAGGGCCAAAAAGAAACGGCGGGCCACGGGGTTCACGCCGAGCCTGCCGCCGAGTTGGACCTGGCAGATCCGGATCACCCCTTCGCCGAGGGGGAGTTCTCCCGCCGCCATCAGGGCCCCTTCGTCGCCCTTCCAGTTGGGATTTCCGCTCTCCAGGATGGGTTTCCATCCCCGGCCGCGGAAGACCTCGTCCAGAAAGGGCGTCACGTAGTCCTTGGCCGGGTCGTACCACAACCGGAAGTCCCGGGGCCTCGCCCAGGAGACAAGGGGGTGGCCCGTGGCGGCCGAGGCGAAGTAGTAGCTCCCCATGGAAGTGCGCTCCACCCGCACCCGGCTTCCCCCGATCTCCCATTCCCCCGGCGGAACGTCCAGGAGGAGGAGGACCTTGCCCCGCCGGACCAGGGCGTCGAGACGGGCCTTTTCTTTCAAGTAATCCTTGATCCCGTAAACCAGGAGCGCCCCCGCCGCGGCCGGATCTCCAACGCTCTCCAGGCCGGCCTCGGCGGCCAGGCGGGCCGCCTTTCCTCTCTTTTCCCCGGCGCACCATGCTGAGGTTTCCGGTTTCCGCGGTTTCGGAAACACCTCGAGCTCCAGGACCGACTCGGAGAGCCCCTCGCCCTTTTCGTCGAAGAGGGCGGCCCGCCAGGTGAAGGTGGTTCGCTTCTCGACTGCGGGAGCCTGGAAGGCAAGGAATCCCTGGAAGCTAGGCGCCACCGGAAGAATCCGCGGGGAGACCCGGTGGGAGAGAAGGACCTTTTTCCCCTCTTCGAGCTGGTAATGGAGACTCCATCCCTTGGGGACCCGGTTCGTGTCGTTGCAGACCCAGACCTCCACCTTCCCCCGGTCGCCGGAAAAAAACCTTCTCCTGTCGGCCCGCAAGCTCACAAGGAAGGGCGCCAGGGCGTCCCTGTAGGCGAAAAAGGCCTTCTTGGGCCGGCGCTCCACGTCCAGGATCGCCTTCATCCACCCGGCGGGCCAGGCGTCGATGAAGAGGTGGACGGCGAAGGAGACCATGCGAGGGTCCCGGCGGAAGGCCTCCGCCGCGAAACGCACAGCCCAGGCCTGGTGTTCCTGGCTGGCCCGGATCCAGTCCTCCAGGGAGTGCTGTGTGCCGAACCACATCCAGTGGAACCGCCAGGTCTGGGCCGCCGGAATCCGGGCCGGCGTCCAGGAAGCCTCTTCGGCCGGTCTACTCGGAAGCCAGGAGATGGGATAGCGCTCCTTCATGGTCGTGAGATTGTCCAGTCCCTCGGCGCCGAACTCGCCGCACCCGTAGAGCCAGCCGGGCTTTACGGGCTGCCAGTATCCCTTGTAGAGTTTCCCGAGCGGAAGGCCGTGGCCGTTGTACCACCCGTTGTAGCAGTGGTTGTCGGGAAGCCCCGGGGCCGGCGGATCGTAGTCCCCGTCGCAGGGCTTGGTCACGCGATCGGGATTCGCCATCCACACCGCCTTGTCGCAGGCGGCGAAGAGGGCGTCGTATTCGGCCGGCGCGCTCATGCTCCTTTGGGGATTCCCTTCCCCGCCGGGAAACCTCTCGTTGATGTAGGTGTCCACGATGTTGCAGGGATGGGCGCGAACGAGCCTCTCCATCTCCCATGCCTGCTTCACCGCCTGGGGCCACTGGTTGGGCCGGAGAACCCCGAAAAGAGGCAGGTCCGTCTGGGTCATCACCCCCAGCATGTCGCACCAATGGTAGATCTCCGGCTGGACGGGCCGCTGGGTGAGCCGCAGGTAGTTCAACCGGCACACCCTGGCCAGGAGGATGTCGTCCTCGAGCCGGTTCCAGTCCTTCCGCATCACGTCCCGCTGGAAGGCGCCCATGGTGTTGGCTCCCCTGAGCCGGATCTTCGCGCCGTTCAGGTAGAACCAGCCCTTCGGGTTCCCCTCTGCGTCCATCTCGAAGGTCCGCATCCCGAAGGGAACCGACCGGGCGTCGGCCAGCCTCCCCTTCTCGTCGTAGAGACGCACCTCGAGCTGGTAGAGCCAGGGGTGCTCCGGGCTCCAGAGCCTTGGCTTGGGGACGGGAAGCTCCAGGGAAAGGAAATTGGGGCCGTAGCCCATCTTCAAGGTCCGCTCCTCCCAGTCCGTAGGCTTGGCCAGGTCCCCCACCCCGGGAACCACCACGGTCCGGGGCTCCCAGGAGAAATCCTCGAGCACGGTCTCCCGGAAATTCCTGCCGTAGATGGAAAACCGGAAGCTCACCTTCCGGCCGGCGCCGGACCGGTTTCCCACCTCCAGGCGGACCTGGACCTTTCTTTTCCCCGGAAGGGGCCTTGGAAAGACGTCCAGGACGTGGAGGGGCGGGCGGGCTTCCACCCAGCAGTCCTGGTAGATTCCCATTCCCGCCGGGCAGTGGTGCCACCCCTCTTTCGGGTCGTCGTAGCCCGGGCCCGTGGCGGCGTAGATCTTGTCCCCCTTGGCGCTGGTGGTGGTGAAGTCGTTCTCCACCTGGACGAGGAGATCGTTTTCGCCCTCCCGGACGTATGGAGTCACCCAGCACTCGAAGGGGGCGAAGAAACCCTCGTGGGCCCCGGCGGGAAAACCGTTCACGAAGACCCGGGCCTTGTAGTCCACCCCCTTGAAACAGAGGAAAAGCGCTCCCTTGGCGAGCATCTCCCTTGTGACCCGGAACTTCCGGAAGTAGTAGGTCCGGGCCCGGCCAAGGGGAGGACCGTAGTGGGGAATGGAGACCTCCTTCCACGGGCCCTCTCCCTTCAGGAGAGCGGCGAAATTCCGCCTGTCGGCGGGGGTCTCCTCCCTCCAGAGGAAGGTCCGGAAGTAGCGCCGGATCCGGGTCTCTTCCACGGGCGGGGCCAGGTTCCGCACAAAAGGCGCCATCCTGGCCCGCTCCTCTTCCAGGGCGGCCTGGAGGTCCCCGGCCGTGCGCATCCCTGGAATCGGCCGGAAGGCCGAGGCCGGCTCGTTCTCCAGGGGTAGGTATCGTTCCGGCAGGACCGGAGGCTTCCTCTCGACAAGGAGTCGCGTCCGGGCCCGGCGCTTCCGCACCGCGATCCGGGCGAACTCGTCCGCCCCGACCCGCTCCTGGGCGAAACCGGGAGGGGCAAAAAGCGGGAAAAGGACCAGGAAGGCCCCAAAACCATAGATCCCGGGATACACGACTTCGCGCCTCGCATTTCCTCCCACCGCCCCTCCCGGGAAGGGCCTTTCCGGCTTGAGTCCGCCCCCGGCCGGCCCCATACTCCCCTCCTTTCCCGCGAAAATCGATCCCCTTGTCCCCTTAAGGAGGACGAAATGACGGAACAACAAGACCTGTCCACGGCGCTGGCAACCCTGGTGGAGGGCATGCAATTCGTGGGGGAGGCGGGGTCCGGGCACGCCGTGGTGATGGACGGAGGGCCCGGGTTCGGCCGGGACACCGGCACACGGCCTATCGAATTCCTGCTCGTGGGCCTGGCCGGATGCACCGGGATGGACGTGGTCCATATTCTCCGGAAGCAAAGGGTGGAAGTCCGGTCCTTCCAGGTGGCGGTGAAGGCGAAGAGGGCGGAAAAGCATCCCAAGGTCTACACCTGGATCGAGATCGAATACAGGGTCTCCGGGCCGGACATCCGCCTGGAACACCTGGAAAAGGCCGTCACCCTTTCGGCCACCAAGTTCTGCTCCGCCTCGGTGATCCTCGGCAAGACGGCCGAGATCGTCCACAAGTACCGCCTGGAGAACTCCGAGGGAACCCGGGAGGGCGTCTTCGACCTCCACTCCTGAGGGGGCCACCGGGGCCCCGCTTTCAGGACCGCTCCTTCCGCAAAAGGGCCAGGCCGTAGAGCGCCCAGGGGAGCAAGGCCGCAAGCCCTCCCAGGAATCCCGCCAGGAAGGAGGGAGAGGAGAGGCCGAAGAGCTCTTTGACCAGGAAGCCCAGGCCCACGCTCAGGCCCAGCAGGAGATCCAGGCCCAGGTCCCCCATGACCACCCGGAGTCCGTGCTTCGCGAGACCCGCCATGGAAACCAGGTATCGGAAGAGATCCGCCCCCGCCAGCCCGAGGATGGCGCCCTTGAATCCAAACAAGGTATAGCCGAGGGGCACCAGGACGACCAGGCCGGCCACCTTGGCGCCGTTTCCCGCGGCCACCCACTTGGCGTCCCCCAGGGCGAGAAGGGCGCTCCCGTTGGTGCATTCCTGGATCTGGAACCACGCCCCAAGGGCGAGAAGCTGGAGCATCCATCCGGCTCCGTAATACCGTGGATCGTACAGGAAGGCCACGATATCCCGCCCGGAGACGAGGTAGATCCCGAGAATCGCCCCCCCCATGGCCACCAGGGGCTTCCTCATGCGCCAGAACGTCTCCTGGAGCCCTCCGCCGGCGCGGACCTTCGCGCTGTAGGCCGGGAAGGCCACCTGGGAGCCGATCTTCAAGATCCCCATGGTCGGCAGGACGGCCAGGTTGAAGGCGACCCAGTAGACGCCCAAGGTCTCCAACGTCACGATCTTGCCGAAGATCAGCTTGTCGGACTGCTGGGCGAGAAATGTGAGGACCGTGCTGAGGAAGATCCACTTCCCGAAGTGGATCAGCTCCAGGGCGTATTTCCGGTCCCAATGGAATCGATTGCGGTACCCAGGGATGATCCGGTGGCTGACCACGGCGAAGAAGACGTCGGCGATGAGCCTCCCCCCGATCAGGGCCCAGACGGTCTTCCACTCCAGGGCCCATGCCACCATGATCACGACGGCCACGGCCTGGTATCCGAGCTGAAGCAAGGTGAGCCTCTTGAGATCCAGCCTCCGGTTCAGGGTGAAGATAGCCGTGGAATTGAACCCCGAGATCAAGGCGGAGAACCCCACGGCCGGGATGAAGAGAAACAGGTCCCACTGGGTGTAAGTGGTCCATCCCGGGTTGTAATAGAAGTGGGCCGCCGGCCAGGCGATCAGGAACGAAAGGAGCCAGATGCCCATCCCCCGCAAGACCTGGAGGGTCCAGGCGGTGTTGTAGAAGTCGGGCTCCTCCCCCTTGGGATTCTGGATGAGGGAAGGGCCGATCCCCAGGTCGGAGAACATGTGGATCCCCGCCACGAAGGTCTGCACCAGGGCCATGACCCCGAAGACCTCCCGGAAGAGCACCCTGGTGAGGATCAGGCTGGACCCGAGGCGGATCACCTGCGAAGCGCCGTAGCCTCCCAGGCTCCAGATGCTTCCGGCCAGGACCTTCCCCTTGAGTTCACCCTTCCCGGTTTCCCCGCCGCTCCCGGGAGCCTGGGATTCCTCGCCCCCTGGCGGGATCCCTATATCCACGGTGGAAACCAGCTCCGAGCTCTCCAGGGCGACCGTGGAAAGGGAAGGATCGCCCCCCTGGGGAGGGTCGACCGGGGGGGAAGGTTTTTCCTCAGGCGGCGGCAAAGCCTCGGACTCCTTGTCCCAGGGTTCTCGTCGGGGCCGTCCCATGGGTGAATCATCCCACCCCGGGGGGCGGGAACCCTCCTTTTTTCGGCTTCCGTTCCCGCAAGACCTTACCCCGGGCCGAAGCCCGCCGAAAGGCCTCCTCCAAACCCTTCAGTTCCCACCCCGCCTCCCAGCGACAAAGGCCCTCCCCCGGGAAGGGAATGGAGGGACCCCACCGGTTCGATCACCTCGGAACGATCCGGATCGCCCGGCCGCCCCCGGGGGCGAGGGGGGCCCTGAGAACCATGGAAGAGTCCACCTGGATCCTTCGGATCCCCACGTGGGTGCGGGTCTTCACCGAGGGGTCGTCGTAGTAGATCGCAGCCATGTATTTCCGCCCCTTCTCCAGGAAACCAAGGTCCACGGGAAGGATCCTGGGCTTGCCCGCGTTCACGCATCCCACGAACCACTCCTCCCCCTTCCTGCGGGCGACCACGGCGAACTCCCCGATCTTCCCAAGAAGCACCCTGGTCTCGTCCCAGGTCGTGGGAAGGGCCTTGAAGAACTCCAGCTCCGGCTCGTTCCCGATGACGCCCCGGGAGTTCCCGGCCCCACCCTTCCGGCGCGGGGAGGCCCGGGGCCGGTCGTACCAGAAGAGAAACTGCCACGGGCTGTAGAGGCAGACCGTCTTGGCGAGCTGGCAGGCGTGGGTCGGGTCCTTGCCCACCCTCTCGCTGTAGTAACAAAAGGTGTTGTCCGCGGGCCCGGCGAGCATCCTTGTAAAAAGTGTCACCAGGGAGTCTCTCGCCGCCGGCCGGGCCTCGTCGCCCCGGATCCCTTCCTGGGTCATCAGGTTGGGACAGGTCCTGGAATAACCGGTCGGCCTATACTCATCGTGGATGTCCACCATGAGGCGGTTCTCAGCGGCCTTGCGGACGGCCCGGTGGAGCCAGGACGTCCACGTTTGCGGCCCCACCCGGACGAACCCGAATTTAACCCCGGAGACCCCCCATTTTCGGTAGAGGGGAAGAATCGCGTCGAGTTGGCGCTCCAGGGCGAGGTGGTTGACGTAGAGGATGATCCCGATTCCCTTGGACCGGGCGTAGCGGATCACCTCCCGGAGGTCCAAGGGGCCCTTGGAGCGGCGCGGGTCGAGGGTGACCGTGGTCGCGTCCGCGCGGGGATCGTTCTCGGGACCATACCAGCCGGCGTCGTATTCCACGAACTGGAGGCCCCGGGCGGCGCAGAAGTCCACGCAGGCCTTCCCCCCCTTGGTGGTGAGGGTCACCTCCCGGATCACCTTTCCGGGCCGGATCCAGGAGGTGTCCTTCAAGGCGCAGGGGGCGTTGAGGTTCAGGATCACGTCGTTTCCCTCGAGAAGCCTGCCCGGCGTGGGAGCGACCATGATGACCCTCCAGGGTGTGAGCAGGGGGAGGGAAGAGGTCACTTCGCCGGCAAGGCGGCTCACCAGGGTGAGGGGTTCCTCCCTGGAAGCGATGATCCTCATCCTGGCGTAATCCACGCAGGCCGCCTCGGCCAGGGCGACCACGGGCCCTCCCTGGATTTCCAGGGTGAGCGGGCGCTCGGCCTCCCTCCTGATCCGGCTCAAGGGAACCGCCTTGTAGCGGCCCTGGGCGAAGCCCGTCACCCAGGCCTTGTGGTCGGCGAAGAACCGGAAGCGGCTCCTCTCCTCGAGGATCGTCACCGTCCCCTTCCCGAGGAGCCTGTAACGAAAGGCGGCGGCCCCGTCGAAACAGCGGAACTCGATCTCCAGGACCGGCCGGGGAGAGCCTTGCCGGCCCAGGACCACCGCCAGGGCCCGGTAACGGTTCCGGATCCGGCTCCGCTCCCCCCAGACAGGCTTCCAGGCCTCGTCGTGCGACCAGCGGCGCACCGAAAGGACGTGGAACCCCTCCTCCAGGGAGACCCCGCCCCGAAGCCGAAGACCCAAGGCCGCCTCGGCGAGCAGGGGTTTGCCCCCATAGGAGAGCCGGTAGACGGGACAGGCCTTCTTTCCTCCCCAGTCCTTCACCTGGAAGGAGAGAACCAGCCGCCCCCCGGGGGAAGCAAGGTCCAGGGCCGTGATCCTTCCCCACCCCGGAAAAAGAAGAAAAGAAAAAAAGAGGGCCGTTCCTTTCATCGAGGATTCCTATCGTTCATTTCGGGGCTGTCGTGATCCACCATCGGGTGGTGACATTTTGACACTATGGCAAAGCGGATTTTGACCGAAGGCGGCGGCCTGTCAGCTCCGGACCTGGCGGGCCGCGGCCTGGAGAAGGGCCTCCAGCTTGGTTTCGTAGCCCTCGACCCAGAGGAGGGGCTTCCCCCCTTTCTGGAGAAGGAGGACCGAGGGCAGGTGGTCAACGGCGGCGGGCGGCGCCGGGAGGCCCAGGGCCCGGGCCGCGTCCCACCCGGCCCGGTAGACCGGAAAGGGGAGCTTTCCAGAAA
>CAYQBW010000039.1:0-10789 GCA_964415725.1 uncultured Planctomycetia bacterium | reverse complement strand
CCCTGGCGGACATGGAGGAACTCTTCCGGGGGATTCCCCTGGACAAGGTTTCCACGTCCATGACCATCAACTCCCCGGCGGCGGTCCTTCTCGCCATGTATATCGCCGTGGGAGAGAAACAGGGGGTTTCCCCGGAGAAGCTCAGGGGGACCATCCAGAACGACGTGCTCAAGGAGTATTTCGCCCGGGGCACCTACATCTTTCCGCCGAGACCCAGTCTCAGGATCGTTGCGGACATCTTCGAGTATTGCGCGGAGAAGGTTCCCCGGTGGAACACGATCTCCGTAAGCGGGTACCACGCCCGGGAGGCGGGGGCCACGGCGGCGGAGGAGGTGGGCTTCACCCTGGCCGACGGGATCTGCTACGTGGAGACCGCCCTGGAGGCCGGCCTGGAGCTGGACCGGTTCGCTCCGAGGATCGCCTTCTTCTTCGCCGCCCACACGGACCTCTTCGAGGAGGTGGCCAAGTTCCGGGCGGCCCGGCGGCTCTGGGCGCGCCTCATGAAAGAGCGTTTCGGCGCGAAGGATCCCAGGAGCATGATGCTCCGGTTCCACACCCAGACCGGCGGGGTGACCCTCACGGCCCAGCAGCCGGACAACAACGTGGTGCGGGTGACCCTCCAGGCCCTGGCGGCCGTGCTCGGCGGGACCCAGTCCCTGCACACCAATTCCAAGGACGAGGCCCTGGCCCTTCCTTCCAGGGAGGCCGTGACCCTGGCCCTCCGGACCCAGCAGATCATCGCCCACGAGTCGGGCGTGGCGAATACCGCCGATCCCCTGGCGGGGAGTTTCTTCGTGGAGGAACTCACGGACCGGATCGAGGAGGAGGCCCGGGGGATCATCGAGGAGATCGACCGCATGGGAGGGATGGTGGCGGCCATCGAGAGGGGGTATGTCCAGAACCGGATCGAACGGTCGGCCTACCTCTACGGGAAGAGCGTGGAGAACAAGGAACGAATCGTGGTGGGGGTCAACGAGTTCGCCGCCCCGGGGGAGAAGGTGGAGATGGATCTCTTCCGGGTTTCCCCCCAGGTCCGGGAGAAGCAGGTCGAGAAACTCCGGGCCGTAAAGGCAAGGAGGGACGGAAAGGCCGTGGCCCGGGCCCTGGAGGCGGTCCGGGCGGCGGCGGAGGCGGACGGGGCCAACCTCATGCCTCCCATCCTGGAGGCGGTGAAGGCCTACGCCACGATCGGGGAGATCTGCGGGGAGCTGAGAAAGGTCTTCGGGGAGTACCAGGGAGGTTGAGATGAGCGGGAAGGTTCGGGGTATCGATCACATCGGGATCGCCGTGGAATCCATCGAAGAGGCCCGGGCCATCTACGAGAAGACCCTGGGCCTTCCTTTCGGGGGGATCGAGGAGGTGCCGGACCAGGGGGTGCGGGTGGCCTTCTTCCAGGCCGGGGAGACCCGGATCGAACTCCTGGAGCCCACTTCCCCGGAAAGCGCCGTGGGCCGGTTCCTCCAAAAACGGGGCCCCGGTATTCACCACCTGGCCTTTCGCGTGGACAACCTGGAGGAGAAGCTCGCCTCCCTACAGGCCGAAGGGGTCCGCCTGATCGACGAGAAGCCCAGGACGGGCGCCCACGGGACCCGGATCGCCTTCCTCCACCCCAAGGACACGGGCGGAGTCCTGGCCGAGCTCTGCGAGGGGTGACTTTCTTTTCTCTGAAGAGGCGGTATACTTGTCTTTCCACTACGGAGGCTCCGGCTTCCCCAAGTCTTTTTTATCTGATTCTATTCCCACCAAGGAGGCCCCTTCCATGAGACTCGGATCGAAACACCTGCTCTTTCTTCTTCCCGCCTTGCTCTGGGTTGGTCCGGGGACGAGATCCCAGTCCCTGACCACGACCTTCGCCTCCAACAACGGCGGCGGCACGGGCTGGGTCAACATGTTCGACATCCAGGTCACCAACCCCAAGGGAATCCGGATCACGGCCTATGACCTCAATCTCAGCCGCGGCGCCAACCCCTTCCACGCCGAAGTCTATCTCACGCCCCAGACCTACCTGGGAAAGGAAACCAACCCCAAGGCCTGGTTCAAAGTCGCCGAAGGGTCCGGCGTCCTGAAAGCCAGGAATACACCTTCCCACATGGATTCCTCGGATTTCTTCCTCGCTCCCGGAAAATACGGGATGGCGATCTATTTCAAGGATGCCGCCCCGGCCTACACAAACGGAACGGGGTCCAACCAGACCTACAAGAACGCCGATCTCACCCTTCACCTGGGGAAATCCGTCGCCGGGTTCTTCTCGGGGACGATCTTTTCGCCCCGGGTCTGGAACGGGACCATCTATTACGCCGGTCCCACGTGGGCGAGTTACGGGATCTACGGGACGGGCTGCAAGGGAACCAACGGCACCCCCGCCCTGGCGGCGACCAAGGGGAGCCTTCCCAAGACGGGAAAACTGTTCTCCCTGGACCTGGCCAACCTGCCCACCACGCCTGGAGTGGTCTTCTTGCTGACGGGCTTCGCCAAGGACAAGATCGGTCCCATCACCCTTCCCTTCGATCTCACCCCCCTGGGGCTTACGGGATGCAAGCTCTATCTCCGTCCCGTCATCTTTCTCACGGGAGGCAATACCGGCGGGAAGGCTACGGTGACCCTTCCCATCCCCAACAATCCGGTCCTCCTGGGAGCGCCTTTCTACAACCAGGGCCTGGTGTTGGACCGGGGCGCCAACCCGGCGGGCTTCACAACGACCAACGGCGGGGAAGGCCAGATCGGCAAGTAGGGAGGGAACCATCCCGGGCCGGCGTTCGCCGGGGTCGCCTCGGGCGACCCCTACAGGCCCGTTTGGGACGTAGGGGACGCCCGAGGGACGGCGCATCGCGCCGTCCCGACGGCGGATACCTGCGGGGCAGCGGTTCCGATCGGATCCGCACGCCGCCTGTTTCACTCCGCACGGAAAAGGGCGGAAATGTGGAAAATGAAGGCTGTTTCGGCGTCCCTTCAGGAGTGGTCCGGATTTTGCGAATTCTTGCCGGGGCTTCCATGGACGATGGGCGCGCGCCCCGGCCCTGGAGACGGCGGGCCCTGTGGAACCCGGGGGACTTCTCATGGACCGATCCGTTCCCTTCCTTGTTTTTTTCTTCCTTTGGGCCGGCGGAACCGTTCTCTCCCAGGGCCCCTCTCTTCTGGGGGACCTGAACAAGAAACCCGCCCCCAACCCCTCTTCCAACCCGATCGGTTCCGAAGGGACCACGCCTTTGGGATGGGATGACGAGGCTTTCCCCAGGATCGGGGCCTCTTTCTTTTTCTTCGCCTGGAACTCCGTCCACGGGGAGGCTCTCTGGAAAGCCGGGACCCTTCCCGGCCAGGCCTCTTTCGTCTGTGAAACGCCCTCCGGGGCGGTGGGCCGGGCGGACGACGGATTTCTGGCCTGGAAGGGGCTGGTCTTCTTTTCCAACTGGGACCCTCTTCACGGGATGGAGGTCTGGCGGTCCGACGGCACGGGGAAAGGGACGTTTCTTCTCAAGGATTGTTTTCCCAGGACGGGATCGGGCGGTTTCCACAGTCCCGTCGTGAGCGGGAACCGCCTCTTCTGGACCACCGACGGCGGAAACGGGGCGGACCTGTGGGTCTCCGACGGCACGCCGGCGGGCACGAAGTTCGTTCGCGGGGGATTCAGGGATTTTTGGTATTCCCCCGTTCCCCTTGGAGGAAAGGTGATTTTTCAAGGATGGGGGAACTCCCGGGGTTACGAGCCCTGGATCACGGACGGCACCAAGGCGGGGACGAAGTTGCTCAAGGATGTGAATCCCGGGAAGGGGTCGGGGTTTTTCAGCGGCCTGTTCATGGGAGGGAAGGTCTACTTCTTTTCCTATTCGGGGAAGGACTGGGGCCTCTACGTGACGGACGGCACGCCTGGAGGGACGAAGAGGATCGCGGGAGGATTCCGGGGCGCCTGGTCCCACCCCTTCTCGTGGGGAAAGAAGATCCTCTTCGGCGGGGACACCTCTTCCTCGGGCACAGAGCCCTGGGTCACGGACGGAACCCCGGGCGGGACCTTTCTTTTGAAGGAGATACAACCCGGCGGGGTTTCAGGCGGTTTTCTGCACCCGGTGCTCTTCAAGAACCGTGTCTTCTTCCTGGCGGCGGCCGGAGGGACTTCCAGAAACGCTCTTTGGGTAACCGACGGGACGCGAAGCGGGACCAAGGTGGTCAGCCCCTGGGTCCAGCTCTTCGAGGACCCTACCGCGGTGGGCGGCACCCTTTTCTTCCGGGGGAAGGGATCCTCGGGAACGTCCGGGGTGGAGCTCTGGGCAACCGACGGCACCGGCGCCGGCACGAGACTGGTGAAGGATATCTACCCCGGGCCCAAGGGTTCCTCTCCCTCCTACCTGACGGCGATCGGAAACCTGGTGTTCTTTTCCGCCGGAGATCCCCTCTTCGGCCGGGAGATCTGGGTGAGCGACGGGACCTCCAAGGGAACGGTCCTGCTCGACGACATCGGGGGCGGCGTGCCCTTCACGGAAGGATCGAATCCCTTTCATTTCCTCGATGTCTGCGGGATCACCTACTTCACCGCCGACGACGGGATCCACGGCCGGGAGATCTGGAGGACCGACGGGACTCCGTCGGGGACGAGGATGGTGGTGGACTTGATTCCTGGACCCGGAGGGGCGTATTATCTCTCCGACTCCAGGATGAACTACTGGGGGACCGACTGCGCGTTGTGGAAACCCGTGTCCCTGGGGAACCAACTCTTTTTCCAAGGGGGGGATTCCAACCGCGGATGGGAGATCTGGAAGACCGACGGCACCGCGGCGGGCACGCTCCTGGTGAAGGACACCCGGCCAGGGCCGGGTTCTGGCGGGTTCCTCCACGCTTGCGTTCTCGGGGATAAAGTCTGCTTCTTCGCCCACGACGGGAAGGGATACGCCCTCTGGCGGACCGACGGCACCGGGCCCGGCACGGTGAAGATCCTGGGGGGATTCTCCCATCCCTGGGCTTACCCTTACGCTTACCGGGAGAAAATTTATTTCCGTGGTTCCACCGGGATCACCCGGTATTCCCCCTGGGTCACCGACGGAACCGCCTCGGGGACGTTCAGGCTGGCGAAGGTCGCCGGGGGTTGCTGGGCCCCGGACTGTTTCCGGAATCCCGTGGGCCTTGGAAAATGGGTCTATTTCTGGGGATGCGATCCGAACACGGGGAAGGCGGCCCTCTGGCGGACCGACGGGACCAAGGCGGGAACGGCCCCCTTCTTTTCCCCCTTCGGCCCGGGAGGGTCCCAGCTTTGCGCCATGGGCGACTTCCTCTATTTCGAAGGGCAGGATCCATGGCACGGGAAGGAGCCCTGGATCTCCGACGGGACTCCCATGGGCACGAGGATCCTCAAGGACATCCTCCCAGGATATGCGTCAGGGGGATTCTCTTTCCCCTGCGTGGCGGGAGGCAGGCTTTTTTTCGCCGCGGAAGGTCTCTACAAGGGCAAGGAACTCTGGGTCACCGACGGCACGGCGGCGGGAACGCGGATGGTCAAAGATATTCGCGTTCCCGGAAGCTCCTACCCGCAGTGGATTACCGCGGTCGGCTCCAGGAAGGTCGTGTTCTCGGCCAAGACGAATTCCCGCGGCTTCGAACCCTGGGTCTCCGACGGGACCGCCGCTGGAACCAGGCTGGTGGGGGACCTTTTTCCCGGCCTTTCAGGTTCCAGGCCTTGGGAATTCACTCTTTCCGGGGGACGGGTGGTCTTTTCCGCCCAGAACGGTTCTTTCGGAAGAGAACCCTTGGCCTGGTTCCCGGGAGCCACGGCGGACCCCCGGGGGTGGAGTTCGACCTGGCGGGCCGGGCTTTCCGCCACGGATCCGGTTCTTGGGAAACCCATGCAAGTGAGGATCCAAGGGATGGGGACCGGCTCCCGGGCCCTTCTGGTTTTGGGCGGCGCCACCCATGATCCTCTCTCCCTGGGTCCGGGCTGGGTCTACTTCGATCCCGGCCTGGTGGCCGCATGGTTTCTCGTAAACGGATCGGGAGGAGGGAATCTCTCCCTTCCCGTGCCCGGGGCTCCGGTCCTGGCGGGAGGCCGGGTCTCCCTCCAGGCCTTCCTCTTCCCCGGGCGGAGCGGGCCCCTGGGTTTCGATTCCACCAACGGCGTTCTCCTCACCTTCGGCCGTTGAGGGAAGAATCCTTCAGGGACAGCGGGGAAGGTAGACGTGGAAGGCCGCCCCTTTCCCCGGCCGGCTCTCCACCCAGATGCACCCCTTGGCGTCCTGGACCTGCCTGAGGACCAGGGAGAGGCCTAGTCCCCTGCCAGGCTCCTTCGTGGTGAAGAAGGGTTCGAAGATCTTCCGCCTGTTCCCTTCCCGGATTCCGCATCCCTCGTCCCGGACCTGCAGGTGGACGTAGTCCCCGGCCGGGAAGTCCCCTCCCAGGGGACAGCGCCAGGGTTGTTCCCTCTTCATGTTCCGGGTCCGGATCTCCAAGGTCCCGCCCTTTCGGGACATCGCCTCGAAAGCGTTCTCGATGAGGTTGACCAGGGCCGTGATCATTTCATGGAGGTCTCCCAGGACCGGCCAGGTCCCCTCCTGGATATCCAGGACCACCTTCATGTCCCCCCTCTTCTTTTTCCCGGAGACCAGGAGGGCCTCATGGACGGCGCGGTCCAGGAAGACCCGGGACTTTTCCCCGCCCTCCCTCCTGGCGATGGAAAGGAGCTTTCCCGTGGTCTCGGCCATCTTCTCCGCCGCCTCCATCAGTTCCCTGGCGATCTTCCGCTCGGGGCAGGGTCTTGGGAACCTTCTCTCCAGCATTTCCGCATTTCCCAGGATCCCCACGAGCTTGTTGTTGAATTCCTGGGCGATCCCTTCCGCAAGCCTCCTTATGGATTTCTCCTTTTCCGCGTTGAAGACCCATTCGAGCAGGGTTTCCTTGTCTTTTTTGGCCTTGACTTCCTCAGTGATTTCTCTCTGCACCTGGACCACGTGGGATACGGGGCCGGTCCCGGCGCGGGCCGGGCAGGCCGTGATTCGGAAAAACCTGGGTTCCCCGTCCCGGCCCAGGTGTTCGTGCACGGTCTGGAAGGGCTTTCCGCTTGCCAGCACTTCCTGGACGGGGCATTCGGGCCCGCACTCCCGGCAGGCCGGCTCGGCGCCGTGGAGGAACTCGTAACACCGGATTCCCTCCCGCGGGGAATCCTCGTGGAAATAGAATTCCCGGGCCGCCCGGTTCATGAAGGCCACAGTCATGTCGGATGCGATCACCAGGGCGGGATCCTGGATCCCTTCCAGGACGTCCCGTGCGGAGATCTCGCTTTCCCGGCTGTTCATCGCTTCTCCCGGGGCGGATGGGCCTTCGGCCGGAGCGGTGAAGGAGAGCAGGAGGGCGGAACGGCCGGCGCGGCGTCAACCTTCCCGGTCATGGTTTCCCTTTTCCTGTCGCGGATTCCTGCTTCCCAGGAATCCGGGAAGCCTGCTCTGGAAGGTCGTTCGGGGGATCCCGAGGATCTTGGCGGCCCGGGCCTGGCGTCCCCCGGCCTTCCGGAGCGCCCAGGCGAAGATCTCGGCCTCGATGGAGCGGAGGGTCTCGTTCAAGGGAAGGGAAGAGAGACCTTCGAGGTTCAAAGTGTAGACCTTCTCCTTCACGAGGTCCTTACCTGTGAGTATATATTCCGGGAGGTGCTCCTCCTCGATTTCCGGGCCGTGGGAGACGATGGAAGCGGCCTCCATGGCGGCACGAAGTTCCCTGACGTTTCCGGGCCAGTGGTATCCGAGGAGCCGTTTCCCGGCTCCGGGAGAAAGATCCTTGGGCCGGGATTCTTCCCTCCCGGCGATGACTCTCAGGAAGTGCCTCGCGAGGGGAAGAATATCCTCCCTGCGTTTTCGGAGGGGGGGGAGGTGGATTTCCAGGTTCCTCAGCCTGAAGAAGAGATCGGGCCTGAAGTCTCCCCGGGCCGCGGCTTCCTGGAGGTCGACCTTGGAAGTGGCGATCACCCGGACGTCCACCTTGATCTCCCTCGATCCCCCAACCCTGGAGAAAGTTCCTTCCTGGAGGACGCGAAGAAGTTTCACCTGGAGTTCCAGGGGGAGGTCGTCCACGTCGTCCAAGAGCAAGGTTCCCCTGTGGGCCTGCTCGAATCTCCCTTCCCGTTTCCTGCTGGCCCCGGTGAAGGATCCCTTTTCGTGGCCGAAGAGTTCGCTCTCCGCCAGGTCCCTGGGGATGGTCCCGCAGGCCACGGGGATGAAAGGCCCGGCCGAGCGCGCGCCCAGGCGGTGAAGGGCCCGGGCGACCAGCTCCTTGCCCGTCCCGGTCTCCCCCGTGACGAGGACCGGGGCCTGGTGGTCCGCGAAGACCCGGATCCGGTCGAAGACTTTGGCCATGGCCTGGGACTGCCCCACCATCCCCAAAGGTCCCCTTCCTTCCCTTAGGAGAGCCCGGAGTTCTTTTACCTCCTCCTTGGCGGCGTGGAGTTCCTCCAGCTTCTGGAGCCGGACCTGGAGTTGGTGGAACCGGTAGGGTTTCGTAAGGAACTCGGCGGCTCCCTCCTGGATGGCCGTGACGGCCGTCTCGATGGTTCCGTAGGCGGTCAGAAGGATCACCTCCACCCGGGGGAATTGTTTCTTCACCCTGCGCAGGAGTTCGATGCCGTCCATGCCCGGCATCCTCAGGTCGACCAGGAGGACGTCCCAGGGTTCCTTGGCGAGCTTTTCCAGGACCAGGAACGGGTCGGCCACGGCTTCCGCCTTGTAACCGGCCTGGCGGAGTTGCCTTTCCGTGGTCACCCTGCTGGTCCGGTCGTCGTCCACGACAAGGACGCGAAAACGTCGCTTCATGGCCAGGTCTTCTCGGGCAAGGGGAAAAAGATCAGAACCCGTGTTCCTTCGGTTTCTTCGCTTTGGATTTCGATACGGCCCCCGTGTTCTTCCACGACCTTTCTCGCAATTGCAAGTCCCAGGCCATTCCCTTTTCCAAAGGCCTTGGTGGAGAAGAAAGGATCGAAGACCCGGGGGAGAACGGAGGGGGGGATCCCTTTTCCCCGGTCCTTCACTTCGATGCACGCCACGGAGCTTGGGAGGGCTGCGCACCGGAGGTGCACGGTCACCCTGCTTCCGGGAGGGGATGCGTCCAGAGCGTTCTGGAGCAGGTTCACGAGGACTTCGGTCACCCGCTCCCGGTCCAGGAGGACCGGGCCTGGCGGCTTCCCGTTTCTTACGATCTCGATGGAAACCTCACGCTCCCTGGCGGAAGGCGAGACCAATTTGACGGCGGAATCCACCAGGGCCTCCAGGCTCGCCGGGACTTTTTGGAGAGGTGCTTCCCTTCCCAGGTAGAGGAGGCGCTTCACGACGGAGTCGATCTTTCTCAGGCCTTCGTCCAGGAGGGATAGGGTCTCCCCGTCCGTTCCTTCCCCGGAATCCACCTGGGCCTTGAGAAGATCCAGGCAGTTCATGGTCCCGTGGAGAGGCACAAGGATGGCATGGGAGACCTCTCCCACCAGTTCACCCAGGCGGGCGAGCCTTTCCTTGAGAAGAGTCTCCCTTTCCTCGCGCCATTTCCTGAGAACGGCTCTCCGGCGGCTCTCCGCCAGGTTGTGGACCATGCAGACGATCCCGAAAAGTGACAGGAAGAAGGCCAGGAAAACCCCCATGGAGGCGTGAAAGGAGCGGAAGAACGGCGTCGAGGTCCAGGAGGGACCCAGGTTCAAGGGATGGTGGGGTAGGAAGCCCAGGTTTTCCCCGAAAAGAAGGACCCCGAAAAGGAGGGAGGCGGAAAAAGCGAGGAAGATGGCCTGCCTCTGGGGAAGGACGATGGCCGCCAACACGGTGGGGAAGAAGAAGAAGAGGAAGAAGGGGTTTTCCACTCCCCCCGACCAGTGGATGAGAAGAGTAAGGGCCAGGAGATCCAGGGAGAACTGGAGAAAGAGGAACCTTTGGATCCTGGCGCGGGGGGGGTGGGCTTCCGTCTTCTTCCATGTCCTGAGAAAGAGAAGGTTGTATCCGGCCATGATGATGGGGACGGTGAAGAGTGGGAGGGGGTCCTCCAGGATTCCGGAGATCCCGGCGTAGGCCAGGGCCGAAAGGACTCCCGCGATGGCGAGCCACCTGAGGAAGATGAATCGGCGGGCCCTTTCCCAGAGATAGGGGGAATCGAAGGTTTCCCCAGGAAGGGAGGGAAGTTCCAGTTCCTGGGGCCCGGATTCCTGAAAAGAATTCATGAAACAGGATTCCTGGGGAAAAGGGGATCTTTTTTTCCTTGTTTGCTCCCGGCCGAATGCCGAGATCTCGGCCAGAAGCGCCGAGATCTCGGCCGGGATAGAAGAGTTTACCCAGGATACCGTCTTTTCGACCAGGAAAAAAAGCCCCCTTCCCCGCCTGGGAAGAGGGCTTCATGGGCTTTGGGGCCCCATTATTTCCTGGACTTTTTTTCCTCTTTTCTCTCCTTCTTGGGACGGCACCCGCACTTGGGCCAATCCGGACACTTACCCTTGGGCGCTTGGAGTTCTTCCAGCTCTTTCTTGGTCCTCTTTTTCCTGGGATCGAGGTGAAGGATCCTGGCGCGGAAAGCCCGGAAACAAAATTCCTTGTAGCTCGGGCTTTCGGGATTGTGACATTTCAAACAAGTGGTTTTACCCGGGTTTGCAACGATTTCTCCCGGTTTCACCTTGTTCACCTTGTCCGGGTCGGCTTTCCCCGAGGCGGCCAGGGCGAAACGGGTCTTCCGGTGGATTTCTCCGGGGCCGTGGCAGGCCTCGCACTGCACGCCGTCTTTGATCTTGAAACTTTTCTTGAACTTCTTCTTGGGCTCCCCGAAGGCGGTGACGTGGCATTTTAGGGCCTTGGGGGGGTTT
>CAYQBW010000038.1:0-10915 GCA_964415725.1 uncultured Planctomycetia bacterium | reverse complement strand
GAACGTCGGCCCGGGATGGTATCCGGAGGCTGGGAATCCTCCCGCGCCGTGGGGGGGATTGGTTTTTTTTGGGGGGCCGGATCCATCGGAATTTGGGGGCCCGATCGCGGGACGACCGTCGGGCCGGCGCTTTCGCGCCGTCCCTCGGGCGTCCCCTACAGGTAAACGTCGGCCCGGGATGGTTCCGGGAATCCCGAATCCATCCCCCTTATTTGGGGATGGGTAGGTTCGGGACCTTGAGGCAGTTGGCCGCGATCAGCACGGCATAGGCCGTGGCCAGGTCGGGGTTTCCCTCCATCCACCGGGAGGCCTTGTCGTTCACCCAGGAACCATCGGGCTTCTGGAGCTGTTTCAGCTTGGCCAGCATCTCGGCCCGCCAGTCGTGGGCGACGACGGTGGTCTTTCCCGACTTGTCCTTGACGGGGACCATGACCTTGTCCACGCCCATGATCGCCAGGGTTCTTGCCATGGTCAGGTAGTAGTAGAAGAGGCCCTGGTAGTGCTTGTTCGGCTCGTTTTCCGGGAAGCCCGGGTTGTAGTCCAGGGTGTAGTGGGCCCGGAGCCAGTTCCAGGCCGCCTGGACCCGCTCGTCGTCTTTGGTCAGGCCGCAGAGGATGTAGCTCTTGAGGAGGGCCCAGGTCATGGAACCGTAGCTCCTGGGAACCAGCGTCCCGTCGGCCAGCTTGATGAACCCCGCGTTGGAATAGCCCGGGTAGTAGGCGGCGCCGCCGTCGTTGCCGGGCTGGACCGGGACCTTCTTCCCGTCCTGGACCACCGTTCCCCTGTAATCGTTCCGGGAGGCCAGGTTCTGGGTGCGCTGGAGGAAGGTGATCGCCTTGACCAGGGATTCGTCGCTCTTGGGAAGACCCGCCGAGCGGAGGGCGTCCAGGGCCATCTGCAGGTTGGAGAGGTCGCCCCGGTTGTCGTCTCCATACCCGATGGACCCGTAATCCCGGTCGCCCGGGGTGTAGCCCCGCTTTTCGATGTTCTGCATGAAGAGGAGGTAGGCCATGCCCTTCCGGATGGCCGGCTTCAACTCGGGCCGGTCCGCGGCGAGAAAGGCCTCGATCGCCGCCGACGTGACGTAGACCGGCGTCCCCCCGGCGGAAAAGGACCCGTCGGGCTGCTGGACGGAAAGAAGGTACTGGATGGCCTTCTCGATGGTCTCCTTGTCCTTCTTGGTTCTTTTTGCGGGAGGACGCATCAGGACCGCCGTGAGACAGAGGGCCGTGATCCCCGGGTGTGGGGCCCCGGCCAGGAGCCACTTGCCGTCCTTGGCCCGGGAGACGAGGAAGTCGATCCCTCTTTCCACGAAGGGGGGAAGCACGCCCGCCGAGGGGAGGTTCCTCTTCCCGAAGAGAAACTGCTCCAGGGCCACGAGCCGGACCACCCGGTCCAGGGTGGTCTCGAGCTTACCCTTCTCCCCGCTCCAGAAGCCCTTGGGGTCCTGGCCCCGGACCAGGCCGAGGACCCATTGAAGCATCAGGCCTTGTCTCTTCCCGGCGGGAAGAGCCGTCAACTGCCGGGCGTAGGACTCCACCAGGGCCTCGAAAGGCAGGGTCCGGGGGGAATCCTTCTTCTCCCGGGTCTTCAGGAAGTTCCGGGCCGTCTCGATCTCCGGGGCGTAGCGGTCGGGGTCCAGGTAGAGAAAGGCCTCCACGGCCCACTTGGTGGAAAGGGCCGGGTCCGGCGCGTCCTCCCCGTAGAACCCTCCTTCGGGACGGCGGTTCTTGAAGACCAGGTCCAGGAAGGGGCGGACCACGGGGCCGTCCTCCAGGGTGTAGGCCCGGTGGCACTTGGCGGAGGCCACCAGGTAGCGGGCCGCGTCCAGCACGGGAGTGGCGCTCTTCGCCATGGGGCCCGTCCCCTGGAGGAAGAGCCAGTGGAGTCCCTGGTCCACGGCGTGCTTGGCAATGGGCTTGGGCGGAGGAGCCTGGGCCGGGAGAAGGCCGGGAGCCAGGAGGGAGAAGAGCGTCGCCTGCAGAAGGTGTTTCATGGCCGTACCTCGGGCTTCGGGTCAACTTGGATAGGGGACAAAGCAGGTCCCAACGGATTCTTACGCTCCCGGTTCACCGGGGAGCGAGAGTCCATCCGCGTTTATCCTCTCCCCGGGGACCTCACTTCTCCAGGATAACCTGGGCGGCCTGGCGGACCTCCACGGCGTCGGGAGCCACGTCCATGGCCAGGTTGCACAGGCGTTCGGCCTTCTGTTTGCTTCCCGTTTCCTTCTCGATGGCAGCCAGGCGCAGGTAGAGGTAGGGGTTGACGGGGTCCACCTTCAGGCCTTTCTCGATGATGGCCCGGGCCTCTTTGTACTTGTCCTGGTTGTAGAGGAGGCGGGCGTAGCCCTCGTAGGCGGAGATGTACTTGGGGTCGAGCTCCAAGGCCTTCCTGTAGTAGAGGCCGGCCCGGATGGGTCTCAGCCACCTCTCGCATTCCTGGGCGGCTTCATAGTAGCCCCTTGCCGAATGGACCTTGAGGCTCTTGATGTAGGCGTACCACTCCTTTTCCAGCGCGTCCAGGTCCTTGACCTTGAGGCATTTCTTGAGAAGGTCGACCATCACGTCGTACCTTACGGAGCGGAAATCCGGGTTGAAGCGGGAGACCTCTTTTTTCAGGGTGGAATCCTTGGCCATTCTCACGATGAACTTGTTGAAGCCCTTCGCGTATTTTTTCTTGTGGAAGAACATGTGGCACAGGGACCAGGCCCAGGCGTATTGCATCGCGTTGAGCCGGACGGTCTTGAGGAGGGGGACGAGTTTCTGGTATTCGTTTCCGTCCATGGCGTCCTGTAGGTTGACGAGCCTTCCCTCCTGGACGAGCCCGGGGACCATCTTTTTTGTCTTCGGGTCCCACGAGCTTCCGCCGAAATACTCGGCCAGGCCTTCCTCGAGCCACGCCGGGTTCAAAACCCCCTTCTTGGTGAAGAGGTGCATGAAGTAGTGGTTGCACTCGTGCCAGAGCACGGAGAGGGTGAACTGGGGGTCCCGGCGGTCATGGAAGAAGTCCAGTTCCAGGGGCTCCACGAAGCGGAAGACGCCGAGAACGCCCCTGGATTGGTTGGCGATCCGTAGAAAATCCCTTTCGTTGTTGAAGATGCAGACCTTGAGTTTCCCCAGCCGGGGAGGCTGGCGGATCCGCCACCTCTTGTTGAAAATCTTCCAGTAGACCTCGAAGAAGTTCATGTAGTTGTGGGCCACCTCCGGCGGGATGGTGTATTCGAAGGAAAAATGGCGGGTGCTCTCCTTGTAGCGGTTGTACCAGTGGCTGTGCTTCTTCTCCTCCTCGATCTGGGCGAGCCGCTTCTTGCGGGCCTTTTTCATGATGGAAACGAACCGGGCCTTGGAGATCCACCTGCCCTTGTAGGGGACCAGGCCTTTCTCCAGCTTGGCCTTGTCCGCCGCGGACACCCCGATCATCCGCGCCGTCGGGTCCAGGAGGATGGCTTTGAGGATCAATTTCTGGTCCACGGAGATCTGCCCGTGGGGGAAGATGAGCAGGTAGGAGCCGGGGCGCGGCTTGATTTCGGGGGCCTGGATCCTGCGCCCGTCCTTGAAGACCAGGACGCCGCCCTTCTGGGCGGAGGCGGCGCAGGCGGCGGCGAAGGCCGCGAGGAGAACGGCCGGGAGTCTGTGCTTTTTCATGCTCTTCTCCGGTGAGTCACTTTCCGGCGAACTTTTCCCACTTCTTCTGGATGTATTCCCAGTCCCTGTCCGTCAAGGCACCGAAGGTTCTCTTGAACACTCTATCCAGGATTTCCTTCTGGCGGGCGTCGATGGCCTGCCTGCGCCTTTTCCTGTAGGCCTCGTCCTCCGCCTTGAGCCTCTCCTCTTCGGACATGTTCGCCATCTTGGCCCGCCTCCTGCGCTCCGCTTCCTGTTCGGCCTTGATTTCCTTCTCGACTTCTTCGATCTCCTTGAGTAGGTCCTTGATATACCTTTTCAAGATACCCTTGGTTTTCTTCATTCTCTTGCCGGGGCCGTCCAGGAGAAACCGGATGAAGCTTCCGGACTGGTAGAAGAAGTAGTAGCTCTGGTATCCCCCGCCCTGGGCGGCCTGGCGCTCGGTCATCCGCACCAGTTCCTTGAGGGGCTTCACGTTGTTCGCGGCCATATCCCTCTTTCTGGCCCGCTTGTCGGCGTTGAACGCTTCCTTCAGCGCGGTGGTCTCCTCGGGGTCGGGCCGGAAAACCAGCCTTCTCCCCTTGAGCTGGGCGCTCGTCAGGTATTGCACGATCCCGGCGGTCATCCAGGCGGGCATCCGCTTCCAGAGGTCCACGTTCTTGTAGGTGAACCACTTGTCGATGATCTCTTCCGTCACGTGCCACTGGGACTGGCGCCGGTCCCCGTATTCGGAATGTTTGAGGATGTTGATCTCCAGGATCGCGCCCAGTTTGTAGACGACCAGGCCGCCCGCCTTGTCCCCCACGTCCCTCAAATCCTTGTAAATACGGATTACGCCCGGGGCGACGACGTTCCGGCTCAAGTCCCCGAATTCCTTGTCCAGCCAGGCGTGGACCGCCTCGGCCCTGTCGGCGATCCTCTTGGTGAACCTCTGGTCCACGTGGCTGAGAACCAGGTAATGGGGCGTTCTCATGTGGGTCCACCCCTTGGGAAGCTCCTCGATCTTCTTGGCCAGGACCTTCTCGGCCTTGGCGAGGATCACCTTGTTCCTCTTGTCCACCGGGAGCTTGCGCTCGTCCTCCGTGAGGGCCCCGTCGGAGACGGTTTCCACCGGGGGTTTCATGTCGATGTAGGTCAATCCCTTCTTCTTGTCCAGGACCTTGAAGGTCCTGAAGACCCGAAGCATCTTGGGCTTGTTCTTCTTGAACTTGGATTCCAGGCCGGTGATGACCACGGCGAACTGGTCGCCGTGGACGTTGTAGAGGGCGGCGAGCCAGCGCTCCTTGACCTCGGTGGATTTCTCGAAGCGCATTTCTTTGACGGTCGTGTCCCAGCCGTCGACCTTCATGTGGGTTTCCTTCCCGAAGTAGAAACCCTTGATCTGGTACCTGGCCAGCTCCTCGAAGTTCTTGTAGGGCACGTAGAAGAGTCTTCGCACCGCTTCCTTGAGGTCCTGCAGGTCGTCCAGGCTGACTTTTTCCTTTTCCTGGCTCCCCGAGGAGGTCACGGTCTTCTCCAGGTGGGCGGGGAAGAAGAAGCAGAACATGTAGGGCCTGTAGAGATAGCCTTCCCCGGAGGGCACGCCTTTTTTGTGCTTGAAGGCCGCCACGCAGAACCTGGTCATGAAATAGCGGACAGGGAGGGTCTCGACGAAGTTCCTGGGGAGGCTGATTTTGAAGCCCACCTTCTTGTTTACGTAGACTCGGGCCGAGGCGGGGGCGGCAAGGGCGAGAGGAAGGAGAAGGGAAAGAGCCAATTCACGCCTCTTCCACATGGGAAACCTCCTGGTTCTAGGATCGCCGGCGTGGGAAAAAACGAAAATAATCTTTCAACGCCGCTTTCGACTTCCCGGTTCCTCTATTCTTGCAAAAAAAGACCGGAAAAGGGAACCCCCCGCCTGGATTGGGAAGGCCGGGCGCCGCCTTTTCTGGAGAGCCGGAGGGATGTCTCAGACTTGTAAGGCGGCCCAGAGAAGGAAGGCCCCCAGGCCGGTGATGAACAAGGCCGAGAGGAGGGGGAGAACCTGGAAGGCCCTTTCCGCCTTCTTGCCCCCGTAGGTGAGGACCAGGTTCACCCCCTTGACGGCGCCCACGCCGATCCCGACGAGGACGGCCGCCATGCCCAGGGAGAAGAAGACCACGAGCAGGAGGCCCAGGCCGGGCCGGTGAAAGCGGAAGGCCAGGCTCACGATCACCAGCCCCGTGGGGCAGGGAACGATCCCCCCGGAGATTCCCATCCACAGGACCTCCCAGAGCTTGGGGCGGCCCGTCTTGGGATCGATGGGGACCTCGTGGCTGTGCCCGTGGTGGTGCTCGTGGGGATGGATGTGCTCGTGTTCATGGTCGTGGGGGTGGGTGTGTTCGTGCGGGTGCCCATGGTCATGGTCGTGCTTATGGTCATGGTGGTGGTGTTCGTGGTCGTGCGAGTGGGGGTGAGCCGGGCCTCCCTTTCTCTGCCGCCACAGGCTTCTCCCGAACCGCCAGGCCAGAAAGAGGCCGATGGCGATGATCAGGCTGCTGGAGACCATGTCCAGGACCCGGGTGGCCGCACCCCTGAGTTCAGGGGTGTTCTCGATGCTCTCGGAGTAGAGGTCGGCGGCGATTCCCAGGGCGAAGACCACGAAGGTGTGGGTGAAGGTCACCACCAGGCCCAGGAGGATGGCGTCCCGGATCCGGCCCCGGTGGCCCACGAGGAAGGCGCCGGTGATGGCCTTGCCGTGGCCCGGCATCAAGGCGTGGCCCGCACCGTAGATCACGGCCAGAAGGAGGAAGAGGAAGGAAAGTCTTCCCTGGGCGGCCTCCTCGAAGAAGCGGCGGATTTTTTCGTTGATGGGATTGCTGGCCTTGGGCGGGGCCTTGGTGCCCGGGCCGGCGGGACCTGGGCCGGCCTTTTTCGGGGCCTTCGCGGCGATCTCCCCGCTCCCCTTGAGAATCCGCCAGGTGATCTTCCTCAGCTGGGGCGGCCACTGGTTGCGGGGAAGGGCGTAGGCGCTCCCGGTCTTCTTGTTGATCCTCTTGTTGAGGGCCTCGTATTTCTCCAGGTCCACCGAGGGAGGGATGTCCGCCACCGCGCGGTATCCCTTGGGAGGGGTCAGGTAGGCCCGGATGAACCCGGGGTTGCTTGGGAAAGTGTGATTTTCGAAGGTGATCTCCCCGGGGGGAAAGGGGCCCTTGGGAAGGGCGGCGAAGAGGGCCACGCTGTAGCGCAAGGGGTAGGGCCCGGTCTCCTTCCTGCCCAGGACCACCCGGGTGCCTTTCCGCAGGACCCGGAGTTTCAAGGGCTTTCCCCCGGCCAGGAGCTTCAACCTGGGAAGGAGGCGCCGCACCGATCTTCCCAGCCAGGAACGAACCTCCCTGGAGGAGATCCGGCCGTCCCGGTTGCGGTCCATGGCTTTTCGGAGGGCCTCGCCGGGGAACTCGGCCAGGTCGAACTCCAGGTCGACCCGGATTCCCTGGGGAGTCAGCTCCAGGAGGGCCAGGTGGTCCGCCGCGTTCTCCCCCGCCAGGTGGGGCTCCGCCCAAAGGGGGCCCGCAAGGGCGCAGAAGAGAAGGAATCTCAGGGCCGACTCCCACCGCCGATGTGCCATGTGACGTTGTTTCATGGGCTCCCTTCCCGTCATCTCCCGGCCGAGTCCAGGTAGGCCTGGAGGAGTTCCCTGTCCTTCTTTCCCTGGTCTTCCTTGCCCAGGGCCTTCAAGGCCTGGAGGCGGACCGCCGCGGCCCAGGCCGCGCCGGCCCGGACCCGGGCGGGAAGGACCTGGAGATCCGCCAGGACCTGGGCGGGTTTCCCCCGTTTCAGGTCCCAGAGCGCCCTCACCCGGGCGGCCAGGTATTTCCCCGCCCGGCCCATGGCTTCCAGTTCGGAGAGGGCCTTGGCCACGTCGCCTCCCTCGCGCAGGGCCTTCCAGGCGGCCACGAGCTTGCGGGCCCGGGCCACCTGGAGGCGGGCCTTTCGCATCCTCCGGTCCCGGTCCACCGCGTCTTCCTCCAGGGCCTCCCGCTCTTTTTCCCTCTCCGCCGCCAGGGCTTTCCGCGCCCGTTCCAGGTCCGCCGGCATCCCGGCCGCCTTGAAGACCTGGAGGCCGAGCTCCAGGTAGGGCGGTTCTCCGGGAAGGATCTCCAGGGCCTTCTTCAAGGCCCGGGCGGCTTCTTTCGGCTTCCCCAGGCCCAGGAGGGCCCGGGCCTGGTGGAAGTAGAGGTCTTCCGCGAAGGCCGGGTCTTCGCCCAGAGCCTTTTGGATCTCTTTCAACGCCGCCTGGAAGGCCCGGGCCGCCTGGTCTTTCTTGCCCGCCCGCATCCATGCCTCTCCCTCCTCCACGAGCCAGGCGAAGACGTCCCCTTCTTCGCCCCGGGAGACCTTCACTGCCCGCTCCAGGTCGGCGGCGGCCTTTTCGAACTTGCCGGCCCTGGTGAAGAAGAGAGCCCTCTCGTGGTACCACAAAGGGCTTTTCCTGGTGGCCGCCACCGCCTCGTCCAGGAGCTTTTCCGCTTCTTCGAGTTTTCCCGCCTTCTCCAGGCACCGGGCGGCGGAGCCCAGTTTCTCCGCCTTGAGAGAGGGGTCGGTCTCGAGAAGCGAGGCCTTCTTCCAGGTCCGGCCCGCTTCCTCCCACCGGCCCACCCGCTCGAGAGCCTGGGCGAGCAAGGCCTGGTACCGGGGCTCCTTGGGAGCCAGGGCCGCTCCTTTGCGGAGGTAGGGGAGGGCCTCCCGGACCAGGTCCTTGGTGAGAAGGAGGGAGGCGAAGTTGTAGTAGAGGGTGGGATCCTTGGGCTGGAGGGCCAGGGCCTCCTCCATGGCGGCGATCCCTTCCTCCACCCTGCCCAAAGGGAAGAGCATCTGGGCCTGTTCCTCCAGGAGGAGGGCCTTTTCCTTTGGGCTCTTCGGCGGGCGAAGGGCGAGGATCGTATCGATCTCCCGGACTCGCTTGAGCATCTGGGCCGGGGAGAAATGAGGATGGGCCCCCAGGTTTCCCGCCAGGAGCAGGAGCCCCAGGCAGGCCTGGATCTGGCGCCTTCGGTTGGGGTTCATGCTTTCGAGTCTGCCCCCTCCCGGGCCCGGCGGCAAACCCTCCTTGCGCCTCCTCCCCGGAGTGTGCAGGCTTTCCTCCATGGACGAAGGTCCCCGCTCGGAATTCCCCCGGGTCCGCCTGGCCCGGCTTCCCACCCCGGTGGAACCTCTGTCCCGGTTTTTCCAGGGGAGCTCCCTGCCCCGTGTCTTCGTCAAGCGCGACGATGCCACGGGCACGGAATTTTCCGGAAACAAGGTCCGGAAGCTGGAATTCGTCCTGGGCCGGGCTCTCCGGGAAGGGGCCGACACCCTGGTGACCTGCGGGGGCATCCAGTCCAACCACGCCCGGGCCACGGCGGCCGTGGCCGCCCGGCTTGGGCTCGGCTGCCACCTGGTGCTCCGGGGAACCCCTCCCCGGGATTCCCGGGGACTTGAGGGGAACCTCCTGCTGGACGTGCTTTTGGGGGCCACCTTCCGGTGGATCACTCCCTCCGAGTGGCCGCGGGTGGGGGAGATCCTGGCCGAAGAGGGCGCCGCCCTCCGGGAGCGGGGGCTCAAACCCTGGTTGATTCCCGAGGGGGCCTCCGACGGGACGGGCGCCCTGGGATACCGGGAGGCCGTAAGAGAGATCCGGGACTTCCAGGAGAGGGAGGGGCTCCGCGTGGCGGCGGTGGTGCACGCCATGGGTTCCGGGGGCACCGCCGCCGGGCTCCTGCTCGGGCGGGAGGCCTTCGGCCTCTCCTTCCGGGTGGTGTCCGTGCCGGTCTGCGACGGCGCCGCCTGGTTCCGGAAGCGGGTGGATTCCATCCTGGCGGAAGCGGCGGAACTCCACGGCCTGGCGCCGCCCTCCCTGGAAGGCTGGGAAATTCCCGAGGGATTCCAGGGAGAGGGATATGCCCTTTCCACGCCGGAAGAAATGAAATTCTACGCCCGCGTCGCCCGGGCGGAGGGCCTGGTCCTGGACCCGGTGTACACGGGGAAGGCCTTCCGGGCCCTGGACGCCCTGGCCAGGGCCGGGACTCTCGCCGGGCCCGGGGAAACCGTCCTCTTTCTTCACACGGGAGGGTTGTTCGGCCTTTTTTCGGGTTCCCACGGGCCCAAGGTCCCCCTTCCTTGGGGCTCCGGGCCTGGTAGCATGAAGTAGCTCTTTTCTCCCCGACTCGATCCCGGGAGGCCATGAGACTCGCTCCTGGAAACTTGAAGGAACGGGCCTGCTGGCTCGTCTCCTTGCGCTGGCCGGCTTGTCTGAGCGTCTTTCTCACGGTCTGGCTCGCGGACCGGGTGTTCCATGTTCTCCCCGAACCCATGCCCCTCTACCTGGTGGGGGCGGGCCTTCTCCTCTACAACTTCTTCTTCCTGGTGGTCTGCCGGAGAGGATGGTTCGCCGGGAGCCGGCGGGCCGGGCGGGTCCTGATCCTGGGCCAGGTGATCCTTGATCTCCTCTCTCTCACCCTTCTCCTCTATTTCTCCGACCTGGCACACAACCCTTTCATCCTCTTCTACGTCTTCCACGTGGTGATCACGTCCATCCTCCTCCCGGGGGCGGCGTCCTTCTTCGTGGGCGGCCTGGCCTCCCTTTTCGCGGGAGGGGTTTTGCTCTTCCAATACCTGGGATGGATTCCCATCCATCCCCTGAACTTCTCCTGGATGGCCTCCCTGGACCCGGGCGCCCTCTACAGGGGGGACGCCTCCTACCTGCTGGGGCTCTTCCTGGCCCTGGCGAGCACCTTGATGATCACGGCCTACTTCACGAGTTCCCTCTCCCGATACGGCGAGAGGATCTGCGCCCGGCTCAGGATGAACGAGAGAATCCTGGGGATCGGCCAGCTCGTGGCGGGTTTCGCCCACCAGGTGAACAACCCCCTGGACGGGCTCCAGAACTCCTTGAGGAGGCTGGGGAGGGAAATCGGGGACCAGCCCGGGAAGCGAGAGACCATCCGGCTCATGGAGGAAGCCCTGGGGCGGATCGAGAAGGTGGCGAGGAGGCTCCAGGAATTCGCCCGGCCCAGGGGCCTGGAAATGGGGCGGGTCGACCTGAACCAGGCCGTGGAGGGGGCCTTGGCCCTTCTCGGCGGGGAGGCGGCCCGGCGGGGCGTTGAGATCCGGTGGGATAGAGAAGCCCTGCCCCGCGTCTGGGGAGACTCCTATTCCCTCCAGGAGGTCTTCTTCAACCTCTTCTCCAACGCCCTGGACGCCATGGAAGGAGGAGGGACCCTGGAGATCAAGGGGTCCAGGGTCTTCCGGCCCGAGCAGGCGGGAGAGGAGGTTGTGGCGGTGGAGATCAAGGA
>CAYQBW010000037.1:0-10987 GCA_964415725.1 uncultured Planctomycetia bacterium | reverse complement strand
GCCCCAGTGGATCCGCGGTTCCAGAGCCCCCTGGCCACGATGTATACCTTTCTCGGGGCCATGGCGCGGGTCCGGCGGGAAGGGAAGGAGGCCTGGAAGGACGCCCTGGCCTGCCTGGACCTCCCGCCCAAGACGCCTCCCGAAGGGGCCAGGGAGCTGGCGGCCAAGCTGCTGGGCGTCCTGAACCGGCTGGGAGAGATCACCCCGGGAACGCTCCGGGACAAGATCGAAGTGGAGCGGGAAGGACTCCGGCGGTTCCGGTTCTTTCCCCAGGCCCTCTTCCACGACTGGCTGCCCAGGAAGATCCGGGAGGCGGGAAGGATCGAGTTCGTGCGTCTTCCTTCGGGGGAGTGGAAGTTCTCCCGGGGAACCCTGCTCGGCCTGGACCGGCTCTACAACGCGATCTCGCCGCTTCCGGCCCGGTCGGGGAGCGTGGACGAGAGGCGGCTCAGCGTCCCTCTCTGGATCCGGAGCAAGCTTCCGGCGGCCCTCACCTCGGGGGAAATCCTTTCCCTCGAATACTGGCAGTGGATCGGGCTCTTCCTGGTCATCCTCCTGGGCGTGGCCTTCGACAGGCTGGTCCGTTTCCTTCTCGGTCTTCTGGCCAAGAGGATCTTGA
The DNA here is from genome assembly GCA_964415725.1 of uncultured Planctomycetia bacterium. Lineage (GTDB taxonomy): Bacteria > Planctomycetota > UBA1135 > UBA1135 > JALUZX01 > JALUZX01. The sequence continues at coordinate 10,368 of CAYQBW010000037.1, read as the reverse complement.
AGAGCGGGCACACCTTCGTGAAGGAGGAGACCCTCACCCGGGCGGTCCGGCCCATCGGCCTGGCCCTGGCGGCCCTGCTCTGGGTGGAACTCTTCCCCCTGGTGGGGCTCACCGGGCCGGCCCTGGCGGTCCTCCGGGGGGCGGTCCGTTTCTTCGCCGTCCTGGCCGGGACCTGGGCGCTCTGGCGGATCGTAGACCTTGTGGCGGAGGCCCTGGAGTGGAAGGCCGCCCGGACCCGGACCAGGGTGGACGACGTCCTGGTTCCACTCCTTCGCAAGACGGTGAAGATCTTCATCGTCGTCATCGGGGTCATCTACGCCGCCGAGGCCCTCAACATAGAGATCGCCCCCCTTCTCGCCTCGCTCGGGATCGGCGGCTTGGCCTTCGCCTTCGCCGCCAAGGACACGATCGAGAACTTCTTCGGGTCCGTGGCGGTGCTCCTGGACCGGCCTTTCCACGTGGGGGACTGGGTGGTCATCGGGAACGTGGAGGGGATCGTGGAGGAGGTGGGGTTCCGGTCCACCAGGATCCGGACCTTCTACAATTCCCAGGTGACCCTTCCCAACGCTTCCCTGGTCCGGGCCACGGTGGACAACTACGGGAGGCGGAAATACCGGCGCTGGAAGTGCCACATCGGGGTGCAGTACGACACGCCGCCGGAGAAGATCCTGGCCTTCCGGGAGGGCATCCAGGAGCTGGTCCGCTCTCACCCGTATACGAGAAAGGACTACTACCAGGTCTGGCTCCACCAGTTCAGCCCTTCCAGCCTGGATATCCTTCTCTACGTCTTCTTCGAGGTTCCCGACTGGTCCACGGAGCTGAGGGAAAGGGAGAGGCTCTTTCTGGACATCCTGCGCCTGGCCCGGACCCTGGGAATCGAGTTCGCCTTCCCGACCCAGACGATCCATCTCTACCAGGAGGAGAAGAAAGAGGAGGAGGAATTCGATCCCTTGCGCCTGGAGGAGAGGCGGGCCAGGGCCAAGGGCATCCGGGGGGCCCGCAAGCTGGTCAAGGGCCAGCCCTGGTTCGAGAAGAAGGAGAAGCCCCAACCGGTGACCTACCCGGAGGGCCCGGTGCCCCTGGACGACCTGGACGAGGAGGACATCCCCCCCGAGGAGCGGCGGGAGACCTGAGCCTGGCGGGGGCGCCGGGGCGCCGGAATCATCCGGCCGTTTTGGGGAGATCGCGGGACGACCGTCGGGCCGGCGCTGCGCGCAGTCCCTCGGGCGTCCCCTACAGGAGAACCGGCCCGGATGGATGGGGGAATGGGGAATCATCCTGGGGTCTTGGGGAATCGCGGGACGACCGTCGGGCCGGCGCATACGCGCCGTCCCTCGGGCGTCCCCTACAGCCGCATGTAGGGGCCGCCGGAGCCTGTGCCGCCGGAGGCGGCGCAGGCGAACGTCGGCCCGAATGGTGTCCGGGGATCCGGGTTTATTCCGGGCTGGGTTCCACCCAGTCCAGGCTCCGTTCCACGGCCTTGAGCCAGCCTCCGTAGAGGCGGGCCCGGGTGTCCCGGTCCATCCGGGGAATCCACTTCTTTCCGGTGCTCCGGTTTTCCCGCAGTTCCCGGGTGTCCTTCCAGAAGCCGGCGGCCAGGCCGGCGGCGTAGGCCGCCCCGAGAGCGGTGGTCTCGATGTTCGCCGGGCGGACCACGGGGATTCCCAGGATGTCCGCCTGGAACTGCATGAGAAGTTCGTTCTTCACCATGCCGCCGTCCACCTTGAGCTCGGCCAGGGCCTTCCCCGTGTCTTCCTCCATGGCCTCCAGGACCTCCCGGGTCTGGTAGGCCGTGGCCTCCAGGGCGGCCCTGCAGATGTGCGCTTTTTCGGCATACCGGGTCAAACCCGCGATGATCCCCCGGGCGTCGGCCCGCCAGCGGGGGGCGAAGAGCCCCGAGAAGGCGGGAACGAAGTAGACTCCCCCGTTGTCCTCCACCCGGGCGGCCCATGCTTCGACTTCCGTCGAGGTCTCGAAGAAGCCCAGGTTGTCCCGGAGCCACTGGACCAGGGCCCCTGCCACGGCGATGGAGCCTTCCAGGGCGTAGGCGGGAGGAGCGTCCCCCAGCTTGTAGGCCACGGTCGTAATCAACCCGTTCCTGCTCCGGACGGGGGCGTTCCCGGTGTGGACCAGCAGAAAACACCCTGTGCCGTATGTATTCTTCCCCTCCCCCGGGGCGAAGCATGCTTGGCCCACGAGAGCGGCCTGCTGGTCCCCCAGGTCCCCGCAAAGGGGGATCTCCTCTCCAAGGGGGCCGTCCCGGAGAGTATGTCCGTAGAGCTCCGGGTCGCTGGAGGGCCGGATCTCGGGGAGCATGGCCCGGGGGATCTCCAGGGTCTCCAGGATCTCCGGGTTCCAGTCCAGGGTCTCCAGGTTCATGAGCAGGGTCCGGGAGGCGTTGGTCACGTCCGTCACGTGGGCGCCCCCCCGGGGCCCCCCGGTGAGGTTCCAGATGAGCCAGGTGTCCATGGTGCCGAAGAGGGCCTCCCCTCTTTCGGCGGCCTCCCGGGCGCCCTCCACGTTCTCCAGGATCCACTCGATCTTGGGGCCGGAGAAGTAGGGCGCCAGGGGAAGGCCCGTCTTTTCCCGGAACCGGTCCGGTCCTCCCTCGCCGGCGAGTTTCTCGCAGATCTCCCGGGTCCGGGTGCACTGCCAGACCACGGCGTTGCCGTAGGGGATTCCGGTTCTCTTGTTCCAGACGACGGTGGTCTCCCGCTGGTTGGTGACGCCCAGGGCGGCGATTTCCTCCGCGCCGATCCCGGAACTCTCCAGGGCGGCCCGAATCACTTCGGCGGTCCTTTCCAGGATCTCGGCGGGATCGTGCTCCACCCAGCCGGGCCTGGGAAAGATCTGGCGGTGCTCTCTTTGGGCCGAGGCGGCGACCCGGCCGGAGCGGTCGAAGAGCATGAACCGGGTGCTCGTGGTTCCCTGATCCAGGGCGGCGACGTATCTCTTCTTCATGTTCCGTCTCCCTTTTCAGCCCAGGGACGCCAGGATCTCCATCCAGGGATCCCTTCCAAGGACCCAGAAATAGGCGAGGGCGCCCAGGAGGCCGTGGACGACTCCGAGAGGGTAGAGATTACGGTAGCGGAGATAGATCGGGACGAAAAGAAGGGCGAGAAGGAGGGTCGCCCCGGCGAGGAGGAAGTCCGGCAGGTGGACGCCGGCGAAGAGGAGGGCCGTTGCCGGGACGGTCCATCTCCTGGAGGGCATAAGGCGGTCCAGGTTTCGCGCGAGCAGGGCCTGGAGGAGGAACTGCTGGAGCAGTCCCCAGATGGGGTAGAGGAGGAGAATCGGGAGGAGGTGGGGATTCCAGGAGAGGGTTCCCCTGAGGGCCCCGGCCAGGGCCAGGAGGGCGGCACCGACAAGCAGGATCCCCCCGGCCCACCGGGCGGTCGGCCCGAGACCCTCCCTTCCGAAGCCCCACTCCCTTGGAAGGCGCGGGTTCTTGCGGATGGAGAGAACCAGGTAGGTCCCCCAGCCGATCCCGGCCAGGAGGATGAAGGGCCCCTTGGCGTGGAGGACTTCCTCGAAGAAGAGATGGAGAAGGCCCGTGGCGATCACCGCCGCCGCCTCGCCCAGGGCCCGTCTCTCCAGGGGGTCTTTCATGGAATTCCGGCGAATTGGATAAGAGAGGAAAGGGTTCTCTCCAAGAGAGGGGAAAGTCTCTGCCGCCGGTTGGGAACCTTTCGCTCGTTCATGGGTGTGAGCTTTTCCCAGCCCTTCTTATTTTTCAATGGGGTCTTTCTTGGGCTTGTCCGGGACGGGGCAGACGGTCTGGCACTCGTGGCACAGGACGCAGTCGGGGGTCCGGCTGGGAGGGATGCCCTTGAGGATCCGCTCGGTGGGTTTCACGTCGGTGGGGCAGGTCTGGCAGCACTTGCGGCAGATCACGCAGTGGGAGGTGGGCGGCTTGACGACCCAGAGGCTGAGCATGTTGAGGGGGGCCAGCAGGGCGCCGATGGGGCAGATCACTTTGCAGAAGAAGCGGCTGTGGAGGACGGCGAACATGAGCACGAAGAGAAGCACCGCGGCCTTGGCCCAGAAAATGGCTCCTTCCGGGTGGGCCCACCCCTGGATGAGGCCGGGGGCCGTCACCTGGAGGGCCGCGGCGGGGCAGATCCTGCAAAAGGAAAAGGGAGTCATTTCCCCCAGGTAATAAGGAAGGAGGAAGACCCCGAGAAGCAGGACCAGGTACTTGATGTTGGTGGTCCAGTGGGGGATTTCGATCTTTTTGCTCGGGATCTTGTAGAGCAGGTCCTGGAGGAAGCCGAAGGGGCAGACCCAGCCGCAGAAAAGCCTTCCGAAGAGGGTTCCCAGAAGAAGCACCGTGCCCAGGGCGAAGAAGGGAAAGACATGGTAGCCCGAGAAGTGGATGAACACTCCGATGGGGCAGGCGAACCAGGAGAGGGGACAGGAGTGGCAGCTCAGGACGGGGTTGCAGATACCTTTGAGGACTTCGGGCCCCCAGTTGGAATGGAGGGCGAGCAGGGATCCCAGCTGGACGAAGAACCTCTTGGAAAAACCTGTGACTGTCTCGGTCAACTTCCTTGTTCCCCCGCGACCGGCGCGGCCGCGTCGTGGATCAGAGTCAGGTCGGGCAGAGGCGTTTGCCCCTGGGCTTGGAGCGATCGTACGTGGAGACCAGCCGGCCGTGAAGATTGCGGACCCCGGCGAAGGTGGCGTCCTCCACGAGCTGGATCTCCGTGATGGTCTCCATGGGGGGGTGGAGAGAGCGCCTTCCCTTGGTCTTCTTCACCACCTGGTGGGTCCGGAAGAGCCCGATCCCAAGAAAGACCAGGGCCACCAGGAAGGCGGTCCAGAAGTAGGACCTGTCCCTGCGGGGCACCCACCCCATCAGAGCCTCCCCCGGGGGGCCGCCGCCCCTGGAGCGGACCTTGGTTCCATGTCCCGAGAAGTCATGCGTTCCTCGCCCGTGCAGTCCAGTTGGGAGAAAGGATAAAAGGGGAAGTCCCGGATTGCATGCGGGAAAAAGGGAGTTCCCCCGGCCCTCCGTCCCGGCCTGGTCCGGCCGGAAGGGTCCCCGATATCTCCCGGGGCAGGGACGTTCTAGAAGAGGCGTTTTTCATAGTCCACGGCGAGTTTTCGCATGTTCTTCATGCCCCGGACCGTGACGTGGCGTTCGTCCAGGTAGTCCAGGATGGCCAAGGCGTATTTTCGGGTGGAGCCGATCTCGTGCTTGAACTTGGAGGAATCCAGGAAACCTTTTTCCTGGATGACCCGCACCGCCTTGGCCTGGGCCTCCCGCAGGGCCTCGGGGGTGAGGATCACGTTCTTTGTGAGCCGCACCAGTTCCTTCCCGTGGACCAGGGCCTCCAGGATGGGGGCCGTCCTGGAGGGGGGCACTCCCAGAAGCTCCGGGAGTTCCTCGGGCCTGGGGGTCTGGAAAGGCCTTTCCCGGTACAGGGCCAGGATCCTTTCCCGGAGTTCCCGCTCCTCGGGCGGCAAGGCCCCCAGGGCCTTTGGGAAGACCACCTTTCCTCCCTGGAACCGGGCCAGCCCCTCTTTTTCCAGCAGTTCCATGAGTCTTTTCTGGAGGGCCGGGCGCCAGGGAAACCCCTGGAAGAGGGCGGCCTGCTCGCCGCTCAAGGCGCCTTTTTCTTCCTGGAGCCGTTCCAGGCGCTTCACCAGGCGCTCCCGGCAGGCCTCGAAACCCAGGGCGTGGAGGAAGGCCTTGCCCTCCAGGTCCAGGACCTTTCCCGCCTCCACCAGGGGGCGGAGGGCCTCCCGGGTGACCTGGGGTGGAAAGAGGGACTTCCGGGAGAGCTCTTCCAGGGTGAGGGCCTTCTCCCCGGCCTGGAGGAGTTCCCACTCCACCCGCCGGGAGATTCCTTCCGGGGAGAAGGGGTCGGCCCCTTCCAGGAATTGGATCTTCTTTTGGAGAAGGGAGGGAAGCTCCTTGCGCTTGAACTTGGACCCCGAGAGGGGGGCGACCAGGAGGATCTTCCCGCCTCCGGCGGTCCGGGAAGGGGAGGGGCGCCGCAGGAGAAAGGGGTCTCCCGGCGAGACGGCCGCCTCCTCTTCCAGGGCCACTGTGACCAGGCCTTCCTCTCCGGCCGCGAGGGTCTTCTTCTCCAAGAGGAAGACCCGGGCCGGGGCGTCCACCCTGCCGGCGTGGAAGCGGACCGATTCGCCGTGCCGCAAAGGAGGATCCAGGCCGGGGAGGATCCGGATCCTCCCGTGAAGAGTCCGGGCGGGCTCCACGTATCCCGGAAGGCAGATCATGTCCCCCCGCCTGGGCGGGGTCTTGGCCAGGTCGGGGATCACCAGGGCCAGGCACTGGCCGCAGCCGCCTTCCTCGGTCTTTCGGGCGAACTGCTCCATGTCCCGGATCCTGCCCCGGGCGCCGCCGGGCACCACCTCCACCTCGTCGCCCACGCGGATGGTCCCGTCCAGGGGGATGCCCAGGATCACCATCCCCGTCCCGGGGCTGGTGAAGACCCGGTCCACGGGCATCCGGAAGACGCCCTTTCCGCGGTGGATTTCGGCTCCCCGGATTTTCTCGACCAGGGCCTTGTAGAATTCGAAATACCCTTCCCCGGTCCTGGACGAGACGGGAAGGATGGGGGCCCCCTCGAGAAAGGTCCCCCGCGCCAGGCGGCGGACCTGCTCTTTCACCTCCTCCACCCGGGACGGGTCCACAAGGTCGATCTTGGTGAGGGCCACAAGCCCGTCCCGCACCCCCAGGATCTGCATGATCTGCAGGTGCTCCACCGTCTGGGGCATGACGCCGTCGTCGGCGGCCACCACCAGGACGGCCAGGTCCGTCCCGGAGACGCCGGCCACCATGTTCTTGATGAACTTCTCGTGGCCCGGGACGTCGCTGATCCCGGCGGTCAGCTCGTCTCCCAGGTAGCAGGGGGCGAAACCCACCTCGATGGTGAGCCCCCGCTCCTTCTCCGCCTTGAGGCGGTCCGTCTCGCAGCCCGTGAGCAGTTTGACCAGGCTGGTCTTGCCGTGGTCCACGTGGCCGGCGGTGCACACCATGGTGATGACCCTGGAGCGTTTCCGCGGGTCGTCGCGGCCCGGGGGGGCCGGTTTTTTCGCCTCAGCCATGGCCGGCGCTTACTCTTTCCTTCCGGGCCCGGTCAGATCCCGAGCTTGCGGCACACGTCCTTGTAGAACATCTGGGCCGTGCACCCTCCGAAGGCGACGGCCTGGTTCGCCACCTCGTCCAGTTCCTCCTTGGTGAACCCCATGGCCAGGGCGCTCTTCAAGTGGGACCGGAGGCAGGGCTCGCAGTGGTTGGCGATGGCCAGGGCCACGGCCACGAGTTTCTTGGTCTCGGCGGAGACCCGGCCGCCCTGGTTGGTGGCGGCCATGAAGTCCATGAACTTCCCCTCCACCGTCTCCGGGGAGAGAGCCTCCCCGGAGGGGGGCGTTTCCTTCGGCTTTTCCACCTGGATCCGCTCCTTTTCTTCCTCTTCCTCGTTCCTTGCCGGCCTGTCCGGCTTGCGCTCCTCATCGTCGAAGACCGGGGGGCCGCCGGGGCAGCATTCGAGAGGTTCTTCCTCCCGGGCTTCTTCTTCCTCTTCTTTTTCCTTTCCCCCTTTCAGGGCTTTCACGTCCACCGGCGGGGGCAGGTTGGCCTCGTCGGGCGGGAGGATGACGTCCCGGGCGCCCACCAGGAAACCCAGCCCTTCCCCCTCCACGAGCAGGGTCCCCTCCGGGGCCTCCTTGCCGGGCGGGAGGAAGCGGCCGATCACCGCCGCCGCCTGGTTTCCGCGGATCCGCAATTCCTCCACGAAGCCTTCGGCCTTTCCCGGCGGGAAGGCGATGAGGAGCCCCCCTGAGGTCTGGGGATCGTAGAGCACGGGCAGGTAGCGGGCCGCCCCGGGGGAGGCGGGCTTGACCCAGGCCACGGAGTAGGCCTCGTTGCGGTCCACCGCCCCTGGCAGGATGTCCGCCCGGATGCACTCCTCCACGGCGTGGAAGACGGGCAGGCGGGCCAGGTCGAGGGTCACGGCGAGCCCGCTTCCCCTGGCCATGGTCACCAGGTGGCCCGCCAGGCCGTAGCCCGTCACGTCGGTGCAGGCCCGGGCGCCGTGGCGGACCATCAGCTCCGCCGCGTCCTTGTTGAGGGCCGCCATCCAGGCCCCCACCTCGTCGAGGCACTCCTTCTTCACCCGGCCGAGCTGGGCGGCGAAGGCGACCATGCCCGTGCCCAGGGGCTTGGTGAGGACCAGCTCGTCCCCGGCCCGGGCCCGGTCCCTTTCCAGGAGGTTTCCCCGGGAGACCAGGCCGGTTACGGCGAAGCCGCACTTCACCTCCTCGTCGTTCATGCTGTGGCCCCCCACGACGGGGCACCCGGCCTCGGCCATCTTGTCCACCCCGCCCCGGAGCAGGGCCTCCATCAGGGACCCGTCCAGCTCGTCGATGGGGAAGCCCAGGATGGAGAGGGCGGTCAGCGGCTTTCCTCCCATGGCGTATACGTCGCTTACGGAGTTGGCCGCGGCGATCTGCCCGAAGAGGTAGGCGTCGTCCACGCAGGGGGTGAAGACGTCCACCGTCTGGACCAGGAGATGGTCCGGGTCGAGCTCGTAGACGCCGGCGTCGTCTCCCGCGGCCGTCCCCACCAGCACGCGGGGGTCCTCCATGGCCGGGAGGTTGCCCAGGACCCGGAGCAGGTCGGCCTGGCCGATCTTGGAGGCGCACCCGGCCTTGCGGACGTAGCGGGTGAGGGGGACCTGGCCCTTCACGGGAGGAGGTTTCTCCCCCGCGCAGGGGCAGAGATTGCGGAGAACCAGGTCTTCGCAGGGGCAGGGCTGGCGCGGGTTGCAGACGCAGTGGCCCAGTTTCCTGGACCGGGACATGACGGCCTGCCTTCTCTTCAGGTCGATGGCCATCTCAGGATCCCGCCTCCCTCCCGACGCGGAGGAGGGCCTCCACCACGGACTCCTCCTCGTCGGGGAGTATGGTCCGCAGGTCCAGGTGGACCTTTTCCTCCCCCACCCGGGCGATGACGGGGGGCTCCTGGTCCCGGAGAAGGCGGCTCAACCGCTCCGGCGCAAGGGTGGGGGAGGAGACGGCCAGGCACCAGCTCGGGATGGGGACCCCGGGAAGGGAGCCTCCCCCGAGGGCGCTCTCGCAGGGCGCGGCCCGGACCTGGAGATTGGGGGCCTTCCCGTCCAGGCGGGCCGCCAGGGCCCGGGCCTTCTTCTCCAGGTCCTCCACGCTTCTTGCCAGGAGCCTCAGGGTGGGGTGCCTCTCCTTGAGGGTCTCGGGCTCGAGAAAGAGCCGGAGGGTATGCTCCAGGGCGGTGTCGGTGAGCTTCCCCACCCGCAGCATGCGGCTCAGCGGATGCTTTCGGATCTTGGCGATCAGGTCCTTCCTCCCCACGATGATCCCCGCCTGGGGGCCGGAGATGAGCTTGTCCCCGCTGAAGCAGGTGATGTCCGCGCCGGCCTGCACGCTCTCCTGGACGGTGGGCTCGTGGGGCAGGCCGAATTCCTCCAGGTTCACCAGGGCGCCGCAGCCCAGGTCGTCGATCACGACCAGGTCCGGATGGTCCTTCTTGAGGGAGACCAGGTCCTCCAGGGGGACTTCCTTGTGGAAGCCGATGATCTTGTAGTTGCTGGTCTTGCACTTGAGAAGGGCGCCGGTGTTTTCGGTGAGGGCGTTTTCGTAGTCCCTCAAGTGGGTCCGGTTGGTGGTTCCCACCTCCTTGAGAAGGGCGCCGCTCTGGTGGATGCAGTCGGGAAGCCGGAAGGACCCCCCGATCTCGATGAGCTGGCCCCTGGAGATGATCACCTCCTTGCCTTGGCAGAGGGCGGCCAGGATGAGAAGCGTGGCGGCGGCGTTGTTGTTGGTGATCACGGCGGCCTCGGCCCCGGTGATCCTGCAAAGGAGCTGTTCGCTCATGTAATTGCGCTTGCCCCGTTTTCCCGTGGCCAGGTCGATCTGGAGGTTGCAGCAATGGTCCAGGCCGGCCAGGGCGCGGGCCGCCTGGGTGGGGAGAAGGGCCCGGCCCAGGCCGGTGTGGAGGAGGATTCCCGTGGCGTTCACCACGTGCCGGAGCCGGTCCCGCTCCATCTCCTCCAGGGCCTGTCCCGCCCGGGCGAGGATCTCCTCGGGTCCCGGGGCGGAATCCTTGGGGCCCAGGTTCCGGCGGAAGAAGTCCAGGGCCTGGTGGAGGGCGTCCACGACAAAAGGCCGGGGGTGGGCTTCCAGGAGGGCTAAGGCTTCCTTGGACTGGAGCAGGACCGAGACCGAGGGGAGTCCCCTCCGGGGGTCGGTCTTTCCCGCGGCAGGTTGGGCCATGGGGAGGTTCCTTCTCGCTTTCCTAGGTTGGGGAGCGTCCGGGGGAACCTGGGATTCTAGCCCGGGCCGGAGGGAGAGCAAGGAAGG
>CAYQBW010000036.1:0-11073 GCA_964415725.1 uncultured Planctomycetia bacterium | reverse complement strand
CCCTTGAAGAACAGGATCGGCATCCGCGAGGAAGACAAGAACCCCTGGGAGCGGCGGGCCCCCTTGGTCCCGGAGGACGTGGCCCGGCTGGTCTCCCGGGGGGTGGAGGTCTGGGTCCAATCCTCTTCCCGGCGGGCCTTTTCCGACGAGGAGTTCGCCCGGGCCGGGGCGAAGGTGGTGGCGGACGTCTCCCCTTGCGAGTTCGTCCTGGGGGTGAAGGAGATGCCCGCCTCCTTCTTCCGGGAAGGCGGGGGCTACGCCTTCTTTTCCCACACCATCAAGGGCCAGCCCTACAACATGGGCATGCTCCGGGCCCTGGTGGAGAAAGGGACGATCCTGCTGGATTACGAGCTGATCAAGGACGACGAGGGCAGGCGACTCATCTTCTTCGGGCGATACGCGGGACTCGCGGGAATGACGGACGCTCTCTGGGCCCTGGGGCGGAGGCTCCAGGCCCAGGGAGTGGAGAACCCCTTCCTCTCGTTGCAGCCCGCCCACGTGTTCGGCGACGTGGAGGGCGCCAAGAAGGAGATCCGGGCCCTTGGGGAGATCATCGCCGGCGGCGGCGTCCCGGAAGAGATCGCGCCCTTGGTGGTGGGCATCACGGGATACGGCCATGTCTCCCAGGGAGCGCAGGAGATTCTCCACCTCCTTCCCATGGTGGAAGTGGCTCCCGCCGATCTTTTGGATTTCGTCGCCGAAAACGGGGACTTGCAGGACAAGGTGGTGAAGGTGGTCTTCAAGGAGGAGGACCTGGTGGCTCCCAAAGAGGAGGGGCGTCCCTTCGACCTCAGGGAATACTACGAGCATCCCGAGCGCTACCGGTCGATCTTCTCCTCCTACCTTCCCGGGATCACCCTGCTTGTGAACGCCATCTTCTGGGCGCCCAGGTATCCGCGGCTCGCCGGGAGGGAGGACCTGGCCGAATTGTTCGGGGAGGGACCTCCTCCCAGGCTCAGGCTCGTGGCGGACATCTCCTGCGACATCGACGGTCCCCTGGCATGCACGGTGAGGGAGACCGATCCCGGGGATCCGGTTTACATATACGACCCCCTCACCGGGGAAGCCCCGGCCGGTTTCGAGGGGCGGGGCGTGGCGGTGCTCGCCGTGGGAAACCTTCCCGCCGAGATTCCCCGGGATTCCTCCAAGGGGTTCAGCTCGGCCCTGGCCCCCCTTGTTCCCTTCCTGGCCTCGGCGGACCTTTCCGGTCCCCTACCCGTCTCGGGCCTCCCCCCGGAGCTGGTCCGGGCGGTGATCCTCTGGAAGGGGGAGTTCACCCCGGCCTTCCGCTACATGGAAGAGTTTCTCCGGGGCCCCGCCGGGGAGGAAGAGTGAAGCGGATCCTGGTCCTCGGGGCCGGGAGGGTGGCCCGTCCGCTCGTGGCCTACCTGGCCGGGCTAACCTGGGTGGACCTCACCCTGGGGACCCTCTTTCCGGAGGACGGGGAGAAGCTCCTCCAGGGGCTCGGGCGCGGGAAGGCGGTCCGGCTGGACGCCCGGGACGAGGCCGCCCTGGGGCGGGCCGTGGGGGAGGCGGACCTTGTGGTCTCCCTCCTTCCGGCCACGGAGCATCTCCGGGTGGCCCGGGCCTGCCTGGCGGCGGGCCGGCACATGGCCACGGCCTCCTACGCCGGACCGGAAATACGCGCCCTCGACGAGGAGGCGCGGAAGAAAGGGATCGTCCTCCTCAACGAGTGCGGCCTGGACCCGGGCCTGGATCACATGTCGGCGGTCCGGATGATCCGGAGGATCCACGCCTCGGGGGGGAAGGTGCTGGGGTTCCTCTCCTGGTGCGGAGGCCTTCCCGCCCCGGAGGCGAATACCAATCCCATCGGATACAAGCTCTCCTGGTCCCCCGAGGGGGTGCTCTCGGCGGCGGTGCGGCCCGCCCGGTTCCTCCGGGCCGGCAGGGTCGTGGAGGTGCCCGGAGAGGAAATCTTCCTCCATCCCCGCCGGGTCCGTGTCCCCGGGCTGGGGGTCTTCGAGGGCTATCCCAACGGGGACTCCCTTCCCTACAGGGAGGCCTACGGCCTGGGAGAGGCCCGGGACCTGCTCCGGGGAACCCTCCGCAACCCGGGCCACTGCGAGGTCTGGTCGGCCTGGGTCCGGATGGGGCTTCTGGACGGGGAGAGGGTTTTCGACCTTTCCGGGCGGACCTGGAAGGAGTTCTCCCTCCTTCTGGCCGGCGCCGCGGGAGGCGATCCCGGGGAGGCCCTGGCGCGGAAGGCCGGGATCGGGAAGGATCATCCGGCCCTCCGGAATCTGGAGTGGCTGGGTTTCTTCCGGAAAGAACCTCTTCCCCTGGAGAAGGCCTCGGCCCGGGAACTCCTGGCGGAGAGGATGAAGGTCCTTTGCGGGTTCGAGGAGGGGGAGCGGGACATGGTGGTCCTCCAGCACGAGTTCCTGGCGGCCTGGCCGGGGGAAAAGGAGGGGACCTGCCGCTCCAGGCTCGTGGCCTTCGGGGAGCCGGGCGGAGACACGGCCATGGCCCGGACGGTCTCTCTGCCCCTGGCGGCGGCGGTGAAGCTCATCCTTTCCGGGGAAGTGGAAGCCCGGGGCGTGCTCCTGCCCGTGGAACCCAGGCTCTACGAGCCGGTGCTCCGGGAACTGGAGGAAGAGGGGATTCGCTTCCAGGAAGAGTGGGGCGGACCGGATGAAATGGCGTAAATCATCCCTTTTCCCTTGGATCGATGTTACAAGTCGAGGAGGCGGGCCGTGTTGCCGGGGTCCCCTGGAGGCCCTAAAGTAACCTGGATTGTATCATCTACTTGGGAACTGATTTTTCAGGCGTCTTCTGTTTCAGCCTGAAACAATTTTCCCGCTTAACCGGGCTTGAATGATCCCGCCATCCAGTGAGCTGAAACCATGAATCTCGATTCCAAGACCCTCCGGGCCGGAAGCTTTGTGCTCTCGGCCTTCTTCCTTCTGGCGGCGGCCGCCCCCTCCCAGGGGGACATCCGCCTTCCCATCGTGGGCCGAGTCCAGCCCTGGTCCTTCCAGAGCCCCAAGGTGGACAACCCGGGGAACGGGACGATCCAGGCCCTCGAGAAGGTGTTCCGCTACCAGGGGGCCGCCTTTCTCCAGCTGGAGTTCACCGGCGTCACCCTGGGCCCGGGCAGTTACCTGGAGGTCTCCTCTCTCCAGGACGGAGCCAAGGAGATCCTTACGGCGCGGATCCTGAAGGAGTATGGCCCCTACAGCTCCTTCTTCAACGGCGAGGCCGTGAAGGTCCGGCTCATGGCGGGACCCGGGACCAAGGGCAACGCCTTCGGGGTCAAGAGCCTGGGCTGGGGGCTTTCTTCCGGCACGGTGACTCCCGCCCCCATGACCTTGTGCGGGCCGGACAACCGGGTCCTTTCCAAGGACAGGAGGGTGGCCCGGGCCCTCATCCGGATGGGGTCGTACTACGCCGTGGGCTCGGCCTGGCTGATCAATCCCTTGAACTGTTTCGCCACGGCGGGCCACGTCCTGGGGGCCCGGAACCTGACCCGGCTTACGGTCCAGTTCAACGTCCCCCTTTCCAGCTCCACCGGCGGCATGCGCTTCCCTTCTCCGAAGGACCAGTATGTCTGGGCGGGCGCTTCCAAGGCGGCCTACGAGAACGGGGGGCCCGGCAGGGACTGGGGTGTCTTTTTGACCCTCAAGAATTCCCAGACCGGGAAATACGCAGGACAGGTTCAAGGAGACTATTTCCGCTTCGCCACCACGCCCGCCCTCTCCACCAAGATGAGGATCACGGGTTACGGAACCGATTCGACCCCCAGGACCTACAACCTGGTCCAGCAGACCGACACGGGCCCCCTTTACAGGGTCTACGGTTCCAGGATCATGTACCGGGTCGACACCATGGGCGGTGATTCGGGCGCTCCCGTCATCGTGGCCGCCACGAAGAAGGCCGTCGGGGTCCACACCCACGGGGGGTGCACCTGGTCGGGGGGCTACAACACCGGGACCCTGGCTTCCTACCCTCCCTTCGCGGCGGCCCGGAAGAAGCTGGGCGGGTCGGTGAGCGCCGGGACCTATACGCAATTCGGATCCGGGTGCAAGGGGACGGCCGGGGTGCCTCTCCTGATTGCTTACGGGGTCCCTGTGATCGGGAAGACTTTGCAGGTGGACCTCTTCTACTTCAAGGCCAAGCTTCCGGCCTTCCTGCTGACCGGCGCTTCCCGGACCTTTTGGGGGAGAACCCGCCTCCCCTTCGACCTGGGGCCTTTCGGCGCGAAAGGCTGCTTTTTCCTCGTATCTCCGGACCTGATGACGCCCCGGACGACCGGCCCTTACGGCACAGCCTCGGTGAAGCTGCCCATCCCCAAGCTCCCCGTCCTGGTGAAGGCCCGATTCTACCAGCAGTGGCTGGTCTACGACTCCAAGGCGAACCACCTGGGGCTCGTCGTCTCCGCCGCCGGCGCCGGCCAGGTGGGAGGGCAATAGACCCTTCCGGCCCCGGGCGCGCCTGAAAAGGGGAGGCCTCACGAGGCCACCCCTTTTCTTGTGCCTCCCCGGAAGAAACTGTGCCCTTTTCAAAAGGCTCGCCGGAATCGAGGCTGAAGATGGGCAAGTTCGCCCCAAAGGACAAGGCTTGGGCGTCAGCCCAGCCGGCCCCCAGCCCGCCGTTCCCGACTGAATGCTGGCAGTAGGACCCTTTCCACGCAGCCACGACCCACAGGATCTGCGGAAGACCCTGAAAAAACCGGGGGAGGACGGTTTTTTTTCGGAGCCGGATCTTCCTTGCCGGCTTGACGGGTTCTTTTGGGAAGGGCAAGATCGATTTTTTCAGGGGATTCGAAGAAATCGGGAGGTGAACGAATGGGAACCAAATCCTTTATCTCCTGGGGCGTTCTGGCCGTCCTTTTCTTTTCTTCCTTCCCCGGGCTTGGCAGATCCCAGCCCATGTGGAACCGGAAAGGAAGGGTTCAGCCTCCTGGCCGTTGGGGCGGAGCCATTGCCTATGATGCGGAAAGAAAGGTCACTCTTCTTTTTGGGGGATACGAGTATACATCCTCAGGAATAAAACTCTTGTCTGATACCTGGGTATGGGACGGAAAAACCTGGAAAGAGCTTCATCCCCTCCATTCACCCTCTCCGCGGATCTACCACGCGATGGCCTATTGCCCTTCCCGGAAAAAAGTGGTGCTTTTTGGCGGGATGGATTCGCTGGGTTCGAACGCCGTCTGTTTCGGGGATACTTGGGAGTGGGATGGAAAGGACTGGACCAAAGTATCTTCGGCGCCCTCCCCTTCGCCCAGAGGTTACCATGCAATGGCTTATTTCCCAAATATAAAGAAAGTGGTCCTTTACGGGGGGAAAACGGGAAACAAGCCTATGTCCGACACATGGGAGTGGGATGGGTCCAAGTGGAAAAAAATTCCTATATCCGGCCCTTGGGCGGGTCCCGGGGTGGCGCTGGCGTGGGATTCATTTACGCGACAGATGTTACTCTACTACTCCAATGGACCTGGTTCAGGCGCCACCTCTGGAACCTTCGCGTTCGACGGGAAAACTTGGACCCATGTCAAATTGAAAGCCGTTCCCCTGCTCAGGATGGGTTTTTCGATGGTGAGCGATCCCGTGAGGAAGAGGGTGCTCCTTGTAGGGGGGAATGTAAAGGATTATCGGAAATCAGAGGAGTGGGTGTGGGACGGAACTTCCTGGAAGGCCCTGACGGTCCCTGTATGCCCGATTGGGCGGCACTACGGTTCTATGGCTTTCGATTCTTCCCGAAAAAGAATCGTCCTTTTCGGGGGCGACGGGGTTTCCAATACCTGGGAATGGGATGGGGTTCAATGGAAACTCTTTGGGGCTCCAGGCTGGTGGGATAAGCCGTGCATGGTGATCGACGGGGCAAGGAATAGGCTGGTGCTCGCGGGAGACCGGGGAGGCGCGTTCTTGGATCTGTGGGAGTATGACGGGAAGGTTTGGGCCCATCCCCAGCCCTCATCCAAGCCTCCTGTTAGGAGGGGAATGGGCGCTGCCTGGGCCCCGGTAAGGAAGAAGGTCGTCCTTTTTGGTGGGATGGATCCATCGGGAAAATGTCTTTCCGATACTTGGGAATGGGATGGGGCCCAATGGGTCCGCTCCCAGGGTTCCCCCAGCCCCCGTCCTAGGATGGGCCATGCCATGGTTTTCGACAAGGCGACAGGGAAAGTCTTACTTGAAGGGGGATATTATTCTGACCATACTGGGATATTTTTTAATTACTATGATGATACTTGGCTATGGGACGGGAAGTCCTGGGCAAAGGTAACCGCTTCTCCTCACCCGTCCGCCCGGGCATGGGCCTGCATTGCCTGTGACTCCTCCCGAGGTAGAACGGTTCTCTTTGGAGGTAATTACCAAAGCCCTTTTTCGTACCAGAACATTTATCTGGGCGATACCTGGGAGTGGGACGGCCGGGGATGGAACCAGGTGAAACCGGGGTTGGCTCCATCTCCCCGTACTCAATGTTCTCTCGCTTATGACCCGAACAGGAAAAGGACCGTCCTTTTCGGCGGTTACACCTCTTCTTCTTCGGGTTCCCTCAGGCTGAACGATACATGGGAATGGGATGGAAGGAATTGGTTCCGTATGCCGACGAATCCTACCCCCCCTGCCGTTTCATCCGGGCCCGCCATGGTATTTGCTCCTTTTCTCGGGAAAACCGTTCTTTTTGCGGGGGTTAGATATTCGGAGGTTTGGGAATATTCCGTCGCGAGGCGGGCGGCTTTTTCCGTTCGAGGGCAGGGTTGCAGAGGGTCCAATGGAAAGGTGCCCCTTCTGGTCGCGAAGACCCTTCCCCGCCTAGGTGGGAATTTCACCCTTGAATTGAAGAATGCTCCCCTTTTGACCGTGACGGTTCTATTGGTGGGGCTGACTCCGGTCCGTTTCGATCTGGGCCCCTTGGGCGCCCCGGGATGTGTGATTGTCAACAACCCGGATCTCACTTTTCCCAACGCAACCAACCTGGCCGGGGTCTGGTCTTTTCCCCATTCTTTTCCGATCCCCGTGGATACCAACCTTATCGGAGGGAAGGTCTACCTCCAGGTGGTTTTGAAGGATTTGAAAGCCAATCCATTCGGGGCTACCGTGACCAACGGCGGGCTGGCCGTCGTGGATTGGTAGGGAAAGAAAAGAGGTTCAACCCTCTGCTTCCGCCCCGGTGCGGGCCGCTGGGCTGGTTTCGGGCCTTCGCCCGGCGCACCCTTGAAAAGGGCACAGATTCCTGGGGGAACTTTCTTTGGGCTTTCATGGGCTCCAGGTTCCTTGGGGAAGGCGGAAACTATGGAAGGCCCGGGGGCTTTGATGAAGGGGCCGGGTGGTAGGAAAGGCCAGCCTTGACAGGAAGGGGGGTGGGGGAGCCCAATAACCGGAAATTCCAGGAAACGCCATGGGGGGCTCTACCATGAACGACACGCTGAACCCGGATTCCTTCGGCGCCCGGAGCGAGCTTCAGACTTCTTCGGGCAAGTTCGCTTACTACCGGTTGACCAAGCTCGAGGAGGACGGAGTGGGGGCCGTGGGGCGGCTGCCCTTCTCCATTCGGGTCCTGCTCGAGTCTCTCCTTCGCAACGAGGACGGCAAGATCGTCACCAGGGAGAACATCCAGGCCCTGGCGAACTACGACCCCAAGAACCCCAAGGCCCAGGAGATCCCCTTCAAACCCGCCCGGGTGATCCTCCAGGACTTCACGGGCGTGCCCGCCGTGGTGGACCTGGCGGCCATGCGGAGCGCCATGGCCCGGTTCGGCAAGGACCCCCAGCGCATCAATCCCCAGGTGCCGGCGGACCTGGTCATCGACCACAGCGTCCAGGTGGACTACTTCGACGACCCCGAGGCAGTCCGCAAGAACATGGAAAAGGAATTCCAGAGGAACCGGGAACGCTACGAGTTTCTCAAGTGGGGCCAGAAGGCCTTCCGGGACTTCCGGGTCATCCCCCCGGGAAGCGGCATCATCCACCAGGTGAACCTGGAGTGGCTGGGCCGGGTGGTCCAGAGAAGGAAGGTCGGCGGGGTGGAGACGGCCTTCTTCGATTCCCTGGTGGGCACCGATTCCCACACCACCATGATCGACGGGCTCGGCATCGTGGGCTGGGGGGTTGGAGGCATCGAGGCCGAGGCGGTCATGCTGGACCAGCCCATCTTCATGCTTCCTCCTCCCGTGGTGGGGGTGCGCCTTACCGGAAGTCTTCCCGAGGGGACCACCCCC
The DNA here is from genome assembly GCA_964415725.1 of uncultured Planctomycetia bacterium. GTDB lineage: Bacteria > Planctomycetota > UBA1135 > UBA1135 > JALUZX01 > JALUZX01. The sequence goes on along the minus strand of CAYQBW010000036.1, from coordinate 2,892 downwards.
ACCGACGCGGTTCTCAAGCTCACCCAGGTGCTTCGCGCCAAGGGCGTGGTCGGCAAGTTCGTGGAGTTCTTCGGCCCGGGCCTGGAGAACATGACCGTGGCGGACCGGGCCATGCTCGCCAACATGGCCCCCGAGTACGGCGCCACCATGGGGTTTTTCCCCGTGGACGAGAGAACCCTGGAATTCCTCCGCCAGACGGGGCGCCCCGAGGAGCATGTGGAGCTGGTGGAGGCCTACTGCAAGGCCCAGGGCATGTTCCGGACCAGCGAAACTCCTGATCCCGAGTTCCAGGACGTGGTGGAGTTCGACCTCTCCCGGGTGGAGCCCTGCATGGCCGGTCCCAAGCGGCCCCAGGACCGGATCGTCCTGAAGGAGATGAAGAGCGCCTGGAAGAGCATGCTCGCCGCCCCCGTGGAGGAGCGGGGATTCGCCCTTTCCGAGGCGGAGCGGGGAAAGAAGGTGAAGGCCGGGCTTCCTTCCGGGGAGGTGGACCTGGGGCACGGGGCCGTGGCCATCGCGGCCATCACGAGCTGCACCAACACCAGCGATCCTTACGTGCTCATGGCGGCGGGCCTGGTCGCCAAGAAGGCCGTGGAAGCCGGGCTCTCCCGCAAGCCCTGGGTCAAGACCAGCCTGGCGCCGGGCTCCAGGGTCGTGACGGAATACCTGAAGAAGGCGGGGCTCCTTCCCTACCTGGAAAAGCTCGGTTTCTCGGTGGTGGGTTACGGGTGCACCACCTGCATCGGCAACAGCGGTCCTCTCCCCGACCCGGTGCGCCAGGCCATCCAGGAAGGCGACCTGGTGGCGGCCGGGGTGCTTTCGGGCAACCGGAACTTCGAGGGCCGGGTCAATCCCTTCGTCAAGGCAAACTTCCTGGCCTCCCCGCCCCTGGTGGTGACCTACGCCCTCTCGGGGACGGTGGACTTCGATCCCTACAACGACCCTCTCGGCACGGGCAAGGACGGAAAACCGGTCTACATGAAGGACCTCTGGCCCACGAGCGCCGAGATCCAGGAGGCGATCTCCAAGGCCATCACGCCCGGGATGTTCCGGGAGAACTACAGCGGAATCCTGGAGAAGAACGAACTCTGGAACGCCATCCCCGCCTCGGGGGGCGAACTCTACGACTGGCCGCCGGAGAGCACCTACATCCAGGAGATCCCGCTCTTCAAGGACATGCCCCTCGATCCGCCGCCGATTACGCCCATCGAGAAGGCCCGGGTGCTCGTGAAGGTGGGGGACAGCGTGACCACCGACCACATCAGCCCGGCAGGGCCCATCCCCCTGGAGAGCCCGGCGGCCCGCTACCTCCTGGAGAAGGGGGTGAAGCCCGAGGACTTCAACACCTACGGGAGCAGGCGCGGCAACGACCGGGTCATGACCCGGGGGACCTTCGGAAACATCCGGCTCCGCAACCAGCTCGCCCCGGGCACCGAGGGCGGCTGGACCACGAGCTTCCTGGACGGGAAGGTGAAGTTCATCTTCGACGCCGCGGAAGAATACAAGGCCGCCGGGATTCCGACGATCGTCATCGCCGGAAAGGACTACGGAATGGGATCCAGCCGGGACTGGGCCGCCAAGGGGACGGCCCTGCTCGGGATCAAGGCGGTGATGGCCGAATCCTTCGAACGGATCCACCGGAGCAACCTTGTGGGCATGGGGGTTCTGCCCCTCCAGTTCAAGGAGGGGGAGAACGCCGAAAGCCTGGGGCTCACGGGGAAAGAGATCTATACCATCCACGTGGACGATTCCCTGAAGCCCGCCCAGGACGTGAAGGTGGACGTCACCGGCGAGGACGGTAAGACCCGGACCATCACCCTCCGGTGCCGCCTGGATTCCCCAATCGAGATCGAGTACTACAAGAACGGCGGAATTCTCCAGACCGTCCAGCGCCGTTTCCTGAAGGCCGAATCGTAGGGGCCGCCGGAGCCTGCGCCGCCGGAGGCGGCGCAGGCGAACGTCGGCCCGGGCTGGATCCGTGAATTCGGAATCATCCCCCCGGCCTGGGGGCAGGGCGGTTTGGGGCCGGATCCATCGGGATTTTGGGGCCATATCGCGGGACGACCGTCGGGACGGCCAAAGGCCGTCCCTCGGGCGTCCCCTACGTCCCCCTCGCGCCTGTAGCCCGGGATGGATCCGGGGATTTGGGATCATCCCCCGGCCTGGGGGCAGGGCCGGTTTGGGGCCGGATCCATCGGGATTTTGGGGCCATATTGCGGGACGACCGTCGGGACGGCCAAAGGCCGTCCCTCGGGCGTCCCCTACGTTCCCCTCGCGCCTGTAGGGGTCGCCGGAGGCGCCGTCCCGCGGGCGTCCCCTACGGGGTGAAGATCATGACCAGGCCGCCGTTCTTCTTGAGGTGAAGGCCGAGAACGGAATCCCCCTGGACGGTGGCGGTCTCCCGGACCAGTCCGTCCTTCTTCCCGGGCCGGTCCCGGAAAATCTCCGCCTTCCACGTTCCCTGCCCCAGGAAACGTGAGAGGGCGAGGCCGATCTTCTTGCCTCCCCGGGTGGGATCCCCCGCGGCGATCACCCCCAGGAACCACCTCTTCCCCTTCCGGCGGGCGATCATCACGAGCTTGCCCGGGTAGCCCCCGAGAAACCGCGTCTCGTCCCATGCCGTGGGGACCTGCCGGAAGAAGTCCAGGCACGCCTTGTAGGGGGCCGACCGGTAGGTCTCAGGCGAGTCGGCGAAATGTTGGATTCCGGATTCGAAGACCACGCCCAGGGCCAGCTCGTGGGCGGCGGTGGTCTTCCTGGTCTTCGCCGAGAAGGTGATGGGTGTGTAGTCCATGGGACCCACCACGTTCCGGGTGAAAGGGAGGGTGCAGTTGTGCCGGGGCGTGGGCCGGGAACTCCACTTGTAATGCTCCGCCCCGAGTACGCCCTCCT
>CAYQBW010000035.1:0-11144 GCA_964415725.1 uncultured Planctomycetia bacterium | reverse complement strand
CCCGGAGCCCCTCCCGGTCCACTTCCACCCGGGAAGAGGAGAGCCGGATCACCAGGCCCCGGAAGCCCCGGTCGTGAAAGAAGAGGTTGCTCCCCCCTCCCAGGAGAAAAAAAGGCAGGTGCCGCTCACGGGCCCACTCCAGGGCCTGGACCAGCTCCCCCGGCCCGCCCGGTCGGGCAAGAAAATCCGCCGGGCCTCCCACATGGAGACGGCAAAGAGGGGCCAGGGGGACGTTTTTCTTCACTTCCACGGCGGACCTGCCCTTTTCTTCGGCCCTAGGGTTCCTTCCGAGACACAGGGGGAGAGGGCCGTTCCAGGCGGAGGTAGTACAATAAGGAAGACCCTTTTACGAAACCTTCTCCTCGGGAACACTAGGAAAAGGGGAGACCATGAAGACCACCGCCATCCTCCGCGATTCCTTTCTCCTCCTCCCGGCGCTGGCCGCACTCCTCGCTCTGGGAGCCTGCCACCACTCGGGCGGGGGAGGGCACGTTCCCGAGGCCCGCCTGGGCCCGAAGCACCCCTCCCCCAAGGCGGCGCTGGAACTTCCCCTGGCCTCCCTTCCCGGCCAGGTCGCCCTGGGCCCGGGCGGCAAGACCGTGCTCCTGGCCCAACCCGTGCTTGGAAGGGTCCTGGAGGTGGACCCCTCGGACCAGAGCACCCGGATCGTGACCACCACCCCGGGCTCTCCCTGGGGCCTCAAACCCATGCCCGACGGGAAGACCTACCTGGTGACCGACTCCGCCGGGGACCGCCTCCTGCTCCTGGACCCGGTCAAGGGGTGGGAGAGGACCGTCCAGATCCCCTTTCCCGGAACGCCTTTCGTGGCCCTCCCCAGCCGGGACGGCTCCTGGGCGGCCGTGGTCTTCGTGGAGGGATTCCTGGCCCAAGTCCCCCTGGGAGGAGGTCCGGCCCGGAAGATCGAAGCGGGCCTCCAGGACCCCTGGGGGGCCGTCCTGGAGCCCGGGGAGGAGACCCTTCTCGTAGCGGAGCGGGGCCTGGACCAGCTCACCCGGGTCCGGCTCTCCGACGGGGCCGTCCAGAAAGTGGCGGGCAAGCTCAAGGAGTGCACCGACGTCTTCCTGGAAACCGGAAACGGTTCCGTCCTGGTGGCCTCGGACACGGGCGACATCTACCGGGTGGCCCTCCGCGGGGGAACCACCCAGGTCTTCCGGAACCTTCCCGGGGCGGTCACCCTGGCGGCGGGGCCCGATCTCGGCACGGTTCTCGTGGGAGACTACGAAAACGGCAAGGTCTACACCTTGGACCGGATCAAGGGAGGGGCCGCCATCCTCGTGGAAGGCCTGGGCCAGCCCACCTGGATGGGCGTAGCCGGCCCTTCCTCCCTGGTGGTCGTGGACCAGACCGCCCTGGGAGGCCTCTACCTGGTGGAGTGGACCCCGGGGCTGGCCCGTCCCACCCTGCTCATGGAAAACGGCCGGGACATGACTTCCGTGTGCGTCCTCCCCGGGGGAAAAAGGGCGGCCCTCACCACCGACACGGGGCTTCTCTACCTGGTTCCCCTGGACGGGAAGGACCCCGTCCTCCTCACCCGCGACCTGGTGGAACCTTCCGCCCTTTCCGCCTCCCCCGACGGAAAGACTCTCTTTCTCTCGGAGCGAAAGAGCGACCCCCTGGGGGACTACTCCCGGCTCACCGCCGTGGACGCCGCCACCGGCAAGATCCGGGGGCTCACGGGGTTCAGCCTCCCCGAGCCGGTCCACGCCACGGGAATGACCGGCCTGGGCCTGCTGGCCGTCCGCGACGCCAAGGGAGTCCGCCTCTTCGATCCCGCCCTCGGCTCGTTTTCCCCAGCAGGGTATATCCACCTCATCCCCTCCACTACGGGAATCGCCCTTTCCGGGCCCAACCTCTGGGTGGCCTGGTCCAGCGAAGACCGGAACCTGGACTTCGAGATCGACCGGCTCGACCTGAGGTCCGGCACGGGCACGGCCATCGAAAAGGGAAGCGGCGTCCAGCCCGTGGGCATGGGCCTCACCCCCAGGGGGGACACCTTGCTGGTGGTGGACCTGGCCGGGGCGGCGATCCTCCGCTTCCTGCCCTGACCCGGGTCCCTGGAGCCCGGCCCTCATCGGGACCCTCAAAGATAGTCGCTTGAAAAGGCGGTCTCCTTTCCTACCCTCGCGGGAAAACAAGGAGAAACCCCATGAGCCAGGCTTCCCGGAAACCGACCCGCCCCGTCCTTTTGAAACTTCTCGAGAAAACGGCCCAGCCAGGGGAAAAGAAACCCGCCTTCCGGGCGGACCCGGTCTGGGAGGGCCTGAGAAAGCTCGGGACCCGGCTCTGGCTGGACACAGGCGACCTGGAGGGGGCCCGGTCGCTCTGGACGGCGGAGATGGAGGCCCTGACCACGAACAACACCCTCCTCAACCGGGAGATCCAAAAGGGAATCTACGACTCGGAGATCCCCCAGGCGGCCGCGGCCTTGCGGGAAGCCGCACCGGGGATGGAAGAGAAGGACCTGGTCCGGGAGGTCTCCCTCTATCTCAACGCACGGCACGGGCTCAAGCTGGTGGAGGCCTTCGGCGCGCGGGTGAGCGTGGAGGTCCACACGGACCTGGCGAACGACGTGGAGGAAACCGTGGCGACGGCCCGCTTCCTCCACGGGATCGACCCGGAACACTTCTACGTGAAGATCCCCCTCACTCCCGCGGGAATCCTGGCCACCCGGCGGCTGGCGGCCATGGGCGTTCCGGTGAACCACACGCTTGGGTTTTCGGCCCGCCAGAACCTGGCGGTCGCCGCCCTGGCGGGGCCGGCCTACGTGAACGTCTTCATGGGGAGGCTCAATTCCTGGGTCGCCGCAAACGGTCTGGGCGACGGGAGCCTGGTGGGCGAGAAGGCCACCCAGGCGAGCCAGCGGGAGATCCTGGGCCTCCGGGAGAAGGGCCGCCCCACCCTGCAGATCGGGGCCAGCATGAGGGAAGGGGAACAGGTCGCCCTCCTGGCGGGCCTGGACGTCTTCACCATGCCCCTCAAAGTAGCCCGGGAATTCCACGAATCCCCGCCGCCCTCCCTGGAGTCCTGCCTGGAGAAGGAATTCCACCCCGCCTTCGCCTCGGGCGTGGATCCGGCGGCCCTGGGGATCCCGGACCTCTGGGAAGTGGAAGGCTCTTTCCGCCAGGCCGTCCTCGACCTGGCCGCCCGGGTGGACGATTCCTGGACGCCGGAGCGCCTGGAGGAGGCCTTCCGGGAGATCGGCGCGGGCGATCTCTTCCCCGCCTGGACTCCGGAAGAAGAGGCCGACCTGGCCGAAGGCGGCAAGCTTCCCGGCCTGGAGCGCTGGAAGGAGGATCTCGAAAAGGGCCGGAAGGGCCTGGACGCCCTCTTCACCAGGGCCGGGCTCCTGGCCTTCGCCGGGGACCAGGCCGCCCTGGACGAACGGGTCCGGGGCCTGCTGGGTTGAGCCCGGGGGGGCTCTCTTTTCCTCCTTTGGGGCGTATCATGTATGACTCATGTCCCGCTCAAGACCCGCACAAAGGAGGAATCCCATGCACCTTGCCAAGAAGATTCTCTTTTCCCTGGCCCTGCCCTTCCTGGCGGCGGCCCTTCCGGCCCAATACCTCACCCACTACTGGGTGGACGCGGCCAAGGGAAGCGACACCAACCCCGGCACCTCGCCGGCCAAGCCCTTCAAGTCCATCACCAAGGCCATCGGCCTGGCCCAGCTCAACGCCGTGGTCCACGTCATGCCCGGCGTCTACAGCCCAACCACCACCAAGGAGAAATGGGCCTGGCAGATCGGAACCGGCGCCTCCACTCCCTACAAGAACGTGAAGATTCTCGGGGCGGGCCCCTCCAAGTGCGTCATCGACTTCGGGAACGTCGCCCCCACAGGCTCATACTACATCATGGTATGGCACTTCGCCTCGCAGATCGAGATCGCCGGGTTCACCTTCAAGAACAGCTCCCGCGGCAAGTGGTATTACTTCGCCATCAACATGGAGCACTGCAAGAAGGTGAACGTCCACGACTGCGTCTTCGTGGACCAGACCGGCGCCATGGCGATCTGGGGAGGCGCCCAGGACGTTTCCGTCCACCACAACGTCTTTCTCAAGGGCCCCTACCCGGCCCTCCGGCTCCGCTTAAACGACACATCCTCCCCCAAGCCCAAGAACGATTACATCTACAACAACCTCTTCTACGCCGTGGGCCACAACGCGGTGGAACTGACCAACAAATCCGGTGCCCAGCATCTCTACAACAACATCGCCCTCAACTGCTCGGGCTACGGATTCCTGGGCGGCCCGGCAAAGCTCCCCATCGTCTTCGAGAACAACCTGGCCTTCGGAAACACCAAGGGAAATTACAACGTCCCCTTCAAGCTCTCCAAGACCAACCTCTCCGTGGATCCCATGCTGGTGGACCCGGCCAAGGGGGATTACCACCTGAAACCCGGCTCGCCGTGCATCGACGCGGGCCACGTGGGAGCCTTGCCCTTCATGGGGGCCGATTTCTACGGGGACTGCCCCCTGACGGACAGCGACGAGAACGGCATCGCCGCGGCTGAGATCGGCGTCCACGAGGTGAACTTCAACCACCTGAGCGTAACCAACTGGGGGATGGGCAAGACGGCGGTCTTCTCCAACACACCCTACAACGCCTCCAAGTCCTACCCGGGGTTCTTCTTCCTGGGCTTCAGGATCTTCAACGCCTCCCATCCGCAGGTCGGATTTTTCGGCGTGGATCCCACATCCATCCTGATCCTGGGCACCCTTCCCGCGCCGGGCAAGTTCCAGCTCACCCTTCCCCGGAACCCTCTCCTCAAGGGCCTCCCCGTCTACGTCCAGGCCCTCAACTTCGGCCCGCGCCAGGGAGGAGGCTACGCCTTCAAGCCCACGGCGCGGTTGACCCTCTATCTCTTCTGAGTCCCCGGGCTTTTCCCCCGGCTCTTCCACCCGCCCGCCGGCCCGGCGGGCGGGTTTTTTTGTTTACCCCGCACCCGGCCACGGCTACACACGCCCCCCATGCCCGCGAACCTGCTGGATTCCCTGCTGGCCGCTCCGGCCCTGGTGAAGATCCTCGGGGCCTTCGCCATGGTCCTGGTCTCGGCACGCCTCAAGCTCCACCTGGGCCCGGCCATGGCCCTGGGCGCCCTGGTGCTTGGAGCCTGGTGCGGCCTGTCCCCGGAGAAGATCCTCGCCACCTTCCTCGGGGCCCTCGTGGATCTCCAGACCTGGGGCCTGGTGGTGCTGGTGGTGCTCATCCTTTTTTTCGGGAGGATCCTCTCCCTTTCGGGAAGGCTGGACCGGGTGGTCCGGGCCACCGTCGCCAGAGTGGGATCCCGCCGGCGGGCCTCGGCCCTCCTTCCCGCCCTGATCGGCCTCCTCCCCATGCCGGGGGGGGCGATCCTCTCGGCCCCCATGGTGGAGTCCGCCGCCGCTTCGGAGGGACTCACCCCCGAGCGGCTCACGGCCGTCAACTACTGGTTCCGCCACCTCTGGGAATACTGGTGGCCCCTCTACCCGGGCGTGATCGTGGCCGTGGGGATCCTCGAGGCCGCCCGTCCCGAGGGGATCAACCTGGGCTGGTTCATGCTCTTCGAAATCCCCATCACCTTGGTGGTCTTCTTCTGGGGAAAGGTCTTTCTCCTGGGAAGGGCTTATTCGAGAGAACGCAACCAGGGAAACGGGACGGAGGAATACGTCTCGGCGGGATCGAAGGAAAGGGCATCCCTGGGGTCCCTGCTCGGCGGAATGGCCCCCATCCTTCTCGTGGTGGGTCTCACCCTCCTCTGGAACCTCTACGTCATCGCGGGAAAGGCCCTGGGCCTTCCAGTCCCCGCCCTTCCCAAGACCCTGCCCCTTACGACCTTCGTCCTCCTCGGGATCGGCCACGTCTTCCTGGGGGAGGGCCTCGGCAGGGAGGCCTTCTGGAAGATGGTCCGCCACAGGACCGCCCTGGACATGGTCTTCCTCATCCTGGGGGTCATGATCTTCCGGGCCATGGTCTCCGATTCGGGCTCGGTGGTCCGCCTGGGAAAGGAGTTGGGGGAGATGGGCGTGCCCGTCCTGGTCCTCGCGGCGGCCCTTCCCTTCACGGCCGGCCTGGTGACGGGCATCGCCGTGGGATTCGCCGGGGCCTCCTTCCCGGTGGTGGCGGCCTTGATGCCCCACGGGGCGGACCCCGTCACCTATGCTTCTTACTACGTCCTCGCCTTCGGCGCCGGGTACACGGGCATGATGCTCTCGCCCGTGCATTTCTGCCTGGTCCTCACCAAGGACTACTTCAAGGCCTCCCTGGCCGGGACCTACCGCCTCCTGGCCCTACCGGCCCTCTTCCTCTTTCTTTCCGTCCTGGCCCTCTCCCGGCTCTACGCCTTCCTGGGAGGGTGATCCAGGAACGAGAAAGCCCGCGGGAGCAGGGCCGCCCTCCGGCGACCGCGCTCCCGCGGGGGGTGGGACTCAGAAGGTCAGCTCCATCTGGAGCCAGAACTTGGTGGTGTCGGCGTACCCGGCCTTGCCGTCGAAGACACCCACCTTGCCCAGAACTTTCACGTTCTTGTTCAACTTCTTGGAAAGCACCGCGTCCCACTCGTAGCCCAGGATTCCTCCGCCTTCCTCGGTCTTGAAGGTGTGGTAGACCACCTTGCCCTTCAGCTCGTAGGGAAGCTCGGGCCCCACGTAGAGGTAGATGTCCTGGAGCCCGCTCGCCGGGGTCACCAGGAAGGCGTCCACCCAGCCGTTGAAGGCATGCAGAGTGGCCAAAGGCGTCTGGAAGGCGGCCTTGCCGTGGTCCGAGGAGAGGATTTCCCAGGCCGCGCCCGCCGTGCCCAGGCCCTTCTTGGTGAGGGAGAGATCACCCAGCCAGTAATCCGCCTGGTAATCCGTGCCGCTCCGGAGTCCGTCCACCTGGCGGGCGTAGGAAAAGGTGTAGCCCAGGCCCAGGTCTTCGTCGATGTCGTAGTGGCCCTTGAACCGCCCGCCGTAGGTGTTGGAGTTCAGGGTCTTGGCGTTGTCGAAGTAGAGGAGATACCCGAACAAGACGACCTGGCCGTAAGGGCACCCGTCGTAGGTCACGTGGAAGAGGTGGGACCGGGAATCGTAATCGAGCCCCGCGTCGGGCCCGTAGATCCGGTTGACCCTGCCCAGGAAACTGTAGAAGAAATCGAAGTCCTTCAGGGCGGAGCATTCGAAGGTGGCGGCGTCGTAGGTCTGCTCGTTCTGGCGCCACCCCACGTTCCCGATGAAACGATGGTCGTCCAGGGTGATCCTCTGGCGGCCCAGGATGGCCTTCCCCTTTCCACATTCATAAGAGAGGTATCCCTGGTTCAGCTCCGTATCCTGGGGATCGGCGATGACCGCCTTGTTGTTCTCCCGGTTCAGGCCCGCCGCGTTGTAGAGGCTGTAGCCCAGGGCCCGGATGTCTTCGAACTCGGCGTAGAGGGAAAAGCCGTAGAACTTCCTCGTCCCGTAACCCAGCCGCAGCCTCTCCGTGTAGGCCTGGGAATTGGAGACTCCCTTCTGGTCCACCCATTCGGCGCGGGTCCTGAGGTTGGCGTGGACCCTGCCCTTCACCAGGGAATCCACGAGGGAATCGAGGAAAGTCTTTTCCTCTTTTCCCTCCAGCCCCGTCTCTCCCCTCTCCCCTTCCTGGGCGGAAAGGGAGGAAGCGGGGAAAAGGAAAGCAAATCCAAACAAAAAGATAAGGATTGCCTTCGGAATCATTCTACCCATGGTGTCCTCCTGGTTGGGGGTTGTTCGGAAAAGAGAGCCCGGGGCTCCCGGGAGGAAACGGCCCCCGCGCGTTCCCGCCCGGCGGGATTCTCCCAGGCTTTCCCCCGCGAGTCACCAATCTTTTCCGGGAAAAGAAGACTTGCCCCGGCGGGTCCGGATCACTCCTCCAGGGGTTTCGAGACGAGGATCACCGCCGACCGCCCCTTCACCCTCAACCGGCTGCCCCTGACGAAAGGAGCCCTTTCCTCGTTCACGATATCCTTGGGGGGCTTCCTGGCCGTGTCCACCACCTTGCGCCATCCGTACCCTTCCTTGAAATACGGAATCTCGAAAGCAAGGGGGCCGTCGTGGGCGTTGAGGACCACGAAGATGTCGTCGTCCGCCTCCCCGCCGCAGGACTCGGAGCCGTCCAGGAGAAAGGCCAGGGCCCTGGAGGAGGGGGACCAGTCGGGACTCCCCGTCTTCACCCCGTGCCAGCTGATGTCCGGGAGCTGGTCCCCGTCATGGTCCATTCCGGCGAAGAAATGCCGGCGCCTCAAGACAGCGTGGCGGCGCCGGAAGAGGACGATCATCCGGAAGAACCTGAGCATCTCCCCGTTTTCCCTGACCTTGCGCCAGTCCATCCAGCTCGTTTCGTTGTCCTGGCAATAGGCGTTGTTGTTGCCCCCCTGGGTCCTCAGGATCTCGTCCCCCATGAGAGTCATGGGAACGCCCTGGGAAACCATGAGGATGGTCAGGAAATTCTTGGCCTGCCGTTTCCGGAGCTCGAGAATCTCAGGATCGTCAGTGGGGCCCTCCACGCCGTGGTTCCAGGACCAGTTGTCGTTGGCCCCGTCCCGGTTCTCCTCCCCGTTGGCCTCGTTGTGCTTCCTGTCGTAGGACACCAGGTCCCAGAGGGTGAAACCGTCGTGGCTCGTGACGAAGTTGACCGAGTGGTAAGGAGCCCGCCCGCCGGCCTGGTAGAGGTCCGAACTCCCGGCGATCCGGGTGGCCAGGGCGGGGACCATGCCGAAATCCCCGCGGACGAAGCGCCTCACGTCGTCCCGGAACTTTCCGTTCCACTCGGCCCACCGCCCCCAGGCGGGAAAGGACCCCACCTGGTAGAGCCCGGCGGCGTCCCAGGCCTCGGCGATGATCTTGGTCCCGGCCAGGACCGGGTCCTCGGCGATGCGCTCCAGCACGGGGGGATCGGCCAGGACCTCCCCGTTCCTCCCACGTCCCAGGACCGAGGCCAGGTCGAACCGGAACCCGTCGACGTGCATCTCCATCACCCAGTAGCGCAGGCAATCCAGGATCAGGTCCCGCACCAGGGGATGGTTGCAATTGAGCGTATTCCCGCATCCCGTGAAGTTCCGGTAGACCCCGCCCTCGCCGAGAAGGTAGTAGACGGTGTTTCCCAGCCCCTTGAAGGAGAGAACCGGGCCGGACCCGTCCCCCTCCCCCGTGTGGTTGAAGACCACGTCCAGGATCACCTCGATCCCTTCGGCGTGGAGGACTTTTACCATCTCCCGGAATTCCCGGACCTGCCCTCCCCCCCAGGGGCGGGAGGCGTAGGAGGCCTTGGGCGCGAAGAAGGCCACCGGGTTGTAGCCCCAGTAGTCCAGGAGCCTCTCCCCGGTCTCAGGGTTCCTCCGGATGTTTCCGGTTTCCACGAATTCCGCCACGGGCATGAGTTCGACGGCGTTGATCCCCAGGGACTTGAGGTAGGGAAGCTTTTCCACGACCCCCTTGAACGTTCCCGGGGCGGACACGCCCGAGGTGGGATGGCGTGTGAACCCCCGGACATGCATCTCGTAGATGATGGTGTCCGCAAGCGGCCTTCCCAGGGGCTGGTCCCCCTCCCAGTCGAAATGATCCTCCAGGACCACCCCTTTCAGGATGGTCCCGAGCCCTTTCTGGCGGGTCCCTCCGGGAACGAAGACCGGCCGGCCCCACTCCTCCCCCCCGGCCAGGGCCCGGGCGTAGGGGTCCAGGAGGAAGTAGCCCGGGTCGAACCGGTGTCCCGCCCCTTCCGGGTCCCAGGGCCCCTGGACGCGCCAGGCGTAGAGGGCGCCCTTCCCCAGCCCGGCCACCTCCACGTGCCAGACGTCGCCGGTCTTGTGCAGGGAGGGATCCAGGGGAAAGACCCAGGCCGGTTCCCCCCGGGGATCCTCGAAGAGAAGGAGGTCCACCTTCATGGCGTGCCGGGAGAAGAGGGCGAAGTTCACCCCGCCGGGCACGAGACGGGGACCGAAGGGCAGGGGCGAGCCCCTGAGGACCTTCAAGTCCCGGACGTCCCAGGAAGCCCGGGCTCCGCTTCGTTCAAGCTCTTCCGCCATGAAACCGCCCATTGCCCTGTCCTCTTCTTCCTCCGGGATCTCTACATCCCGTCCCCGGGAAGGGATTGCAACCCAAAATCCCCGGCCTTCCCCGGAACACCCTGACCATAAAATTTCCCTACTCTTTTTTTTCTTCCGGAAAGATGGTGGCCTTTCGGCCCCTTTGGGAGCATAAGGACTCCTGGTTTACCCAAGGAGAAGGTCCATGCCGAACCATCAAATTTTGATCTACGAACCTTGGTGCAAGGGGTGCGAAATCTGCGTCCGCATCTGCCCCAAGAACGTGCTCGCCCTCAACGACCGGGGAAAGGTCTCCATCGTCGACAAGGACGCCTGCATCGGTTGCCGCCAGTGCGAGCTTCACTGCCCCGACCTGGCCATCCGGGTCATCCCCGACAGGCCGGGCAAGAAAGAAGAGATTCCGCCGGAACCCGTGGCGAGCGAGCCCCCGCCCGCCATGCTCGGCCAAGGTCCCCCGGCCCTCTTGGGGGACCAACCCACCGTCAAAGTCATGACCGGCAACGACGCCTGCGCCCTGGGAGCCATCGCCGCCGGGTGCCGCTTCTTCGCCGGCTACCCCATTACGCCGAGCTCGGAGATCGCCGAGAATCTCTCCGCCCTTCTTCCCAAGGTAGGGGGCCGGTTCATCCAGATGGAGGACGAAATCGCCTCCATGGGAGCGGTGGTGGGCGCCTCCCTGGCCGGAGCCAAGGCCATGACCGCCACCTCCGGGCCGGGCTTCTCCCTCAAGCAGGAGAACCTGGGCTACGCCTCCATGGCCGAGGTGCCTTGCGTGGTGGTGGACGTCATGAGAGGAGGGCCTTCCACGGGCCTTCCCACCCTGGGCACCCAGCAGGACGTCATGCAGGCCCGCTGGGGAACCCACGGGGACCACCCGGTCATCGTGCTCTGCCCCTTCAGCGTCCAGGAGACCTTCTTCTCCACCATCCGGGCCTTCAACCTGGCTGAGAGATACCGGGTGCCCGTGGTGATTCTCATGGACGAAGTCGTAGGCCACACCACGGAGAAGGCCGTGCTTCCCCCGGCCTCGGAGGTCCATTTGGAGACCCGTCCCAGGCCCACGGAGCCTCCCGAGACCTACCTTCCCTACAAACACACCGATTCGGAT
>CAYQBW010000034.1:0-11190 GCA_964415725.1 uncultured Planctomycetia bacterium | reverse complement strand
CTGGAGGAGATGGCCGGCGGGACCCCTCCCTCGCCCCTGGCCCTCCAGAACGCGCAGGCCCGCATCCGCGGCGCCATGATGCTCGGATGGGCCAATACGGTGGGGGGGCTCATCCTGGTCACTTCCAACCTCTCCGAGGTGGCCGTCGGGTATTTCACCACGGGGGGGGACAACCAGGGCGGATTCTCCCCCCTGGCGGACATACCCAAGACCCTGATCTCCCGGATGCTGGGGCGGGCCGCGAAGAGGTGGGGGATCGAGTCCCTGGAAAAGATCCTGGAGCTGGCGCCCTCGGCGGAACTCGCGCCGGACCAGACCGACGAGGGGGACCTCATGCCCTACGAGGTCCTGGACGACATCCTCTACCTCTACGCCTTGAAGAAATTACGTCCGGAGGAAATTCTGGGCGTCCTCGAGGCGAAGCACCCCCGGGCCGGGAAGGAGCGGCTCGAGGCGTGGCTGGATCGTTTCCTCTTCCTTTTCGACGCCAACCAGTGGAAGAGGGAGCAGTCCCCGGTGGCGCTGAAGCTCCTCTACCTGGACCTGGACCCCAAGACGGGATTCCGTTACCCCGTCCTCAAGGGGGACCGGAAGAAGGGGAAGTAAGGGCGGCCGCAGGTCACTTCACCGGACGAAGGCGGAGAAGACCAGGGTCTTGTAGGGACCCTTGGGGTGGGAGAGGTGGAGCCTGATCTTCCCCCTGAGGTGTCCCTTGGGGGCGCCCGGGACTACCCGGACGTGGACCAGGATCTTCTTTCCCGGGTCCTCCACTTCCACGCGGACCTTCACCCACTTGTGGGGGCGGTTCATCTCCAGGAGTTTCACGTCCAGGAGCCGGAGTTCCCGGGAGGGATCGAGGTTTTCGATCTCGATGACCTTTTCCTTTCCCCGGGCCCGCCAGACCCTTCCGAAACCCAGGTAGCCTTCGGGATTGACCGTGTAGGGCCGTTTGACCTCGGCCGCGATGGAGACCTCCACGACGCGGTTCTTGAAGTCCGTTTTCAGCTTGATGGTCCCCCCCGCCGGGCCGGGAGGAAGCCCCGGGCCAAGGGTTCCGTGGAAGGTATAGGTGATCTTGCCGTCCTTTTCGGTCCTCTTGGGGTTGTCCAGCTTCACTCCCGGGGGAAGGGCCTCCCAGCCGGTGATCTTCCACTTCTTGACCTTGGTGCTTGTTACGGTGAAGGAAAAGTCCTTCTTTTCGTCCCAGCCGAGCCGGCCCAGGGAGATCGTGGAGGGGACGGCCTCGAAGTAGACCACCCCCAGGGCGCGGACCTTCAAGACCGGGTTGGGGACGCCCTTCTCCTCGAGCCCGACGGTGACTTCCGCCTCCTTCACCCCCCGGATCCCGGTCATGTCCACCAGGAGCTTCACCCCTCCCCCGCCGCCGGGAGGGATGGTGACCGGGTGGTGGACCACCTCGTTCCAAGGAATTTCTTTCTTGCCGATCACGAGCCAGGCCTGGGAGCAGGAGCAGGTCTTCTGGATCCACTTGATCTGGCGGGGCTGGGAGTGGGGGTTCTTGAAGGGAAAGACGTGAACCACCTTGGTCCCCTCGAAAACCGTGCCGGCGTCGTAGTAGGTCTTGGCAAACCAGGGGCGCGGCGCGGTCCCTCCAGCCGGGGCAGGCCCTTGGGCCGGGGCTTCCTGGGCCGGAAGGGGATGAAGAAAGAGGGCCCAGGCAAGGATGGCGAAAGAAAGGGTTCGTCTAGGGCTCATGGGGATCGTCCTCGTTTCCTCGTGGAGGTCGGCAGTCTCCTTCCGGGTTTCCCGGGGAAGCTGAAAGATTCTACGCTTCTTCCTGGGCCTGGGTTGAAGCCCTTTTCATTCTAGACCCATTTCAAGGCCGGGAGAGGGCTTTCCCCCCGGAAGGCCCAGAACGGGACACCCCGGAGCCCGGGGAGGGCTTTTGCCCCTTGAGAGGAGGTGGCCGGCCGGGAAGGAGGGGGTAACCTAGGGGAAGTTTCCCGCCGTCCTTGTCTCCTCGGGCCTGGATTCCTTTCAGGCCGGGAGGCGGGAGGACCCCGAGAAAGGAGGGGCCTCACGGGCCCTCGGAGGCAGCAGTCATGCGCGTCCTTTTCTTTGCCTGGACCTTCCTGGTTCTCTCCGGCGCCCTTGTCGCCCAGACGCCTTTGCCCAACGAGTTCCACCTCTTCGACGGGGCTTCCGAATACGCCTACCGGGCCCTCCAGGCGACCCAGGAGGGGGAACTCCTCCAGGAGATCCGGGGCTCCTTCTTCGGCGGGCTCCGCCGGGCCGTGGGAATCCGGGCGGTCCTCCAGGACCAGGACGCCTCCACGGCGGAGACCGTCTGGGTGGTGGTGCGCAAGGCCGATTCCTCGGGCAAGCCCGACCTCTCCACCGCCGGTCTCCTTCTCCAGGAGGGCCCTTTCAGCTATTCCGGAAAGGCCACCGGTGTGCGGGCCTGGAATATCCGCTTCACCTTCTCCAAGCCCCTGGATCTCCCCGATGGGACCCTCTTCTACGGGATCCGTTTCGCCTCCGGCAAGTCCGGCTCCGATTACGGTTCTTTGCAAATGAGCGGGGACTATCCCAGGACTCCCTGCGGAGAACACCCCCGGAAGGGCGTGGCCCCCGGGATGGCCTGGAAGGTCGTCTATTCGAACGGGAAGCCCCGGTCCGCCTCGGTCCTTCCCTACGACCTGGCCTGGGACATGGGCTTGCTCCTCCTTCCCCCCGTGATCCAGGGCTATGCCGTGGACCCCGCTTCCCGGTGTCTTGCCAAGAAGGGCGTTCCCGATTTCGGATACGCGGCCCTCTGGCCGGACCTGGCGGACCTGGAAGGATACGGCTACAAGGCCCGCTTCGGCTGGAGGGTGCGGGAGTCCAACCTGCCGGGAGCGGGGGGATTCGTCTTCCTCTCCTCCAGGCTCCTGTCTTCTCCCTACCTTCTTCCCGGCTACGGAAACTGGTACCTGGACCCCACGGATCCATGGTTCGTGCTGGTTTTGCCTGTGGCTTTGGACTTCCACGGTGACGGGAGGACGGCCGTCCTGGACCCGCCGGCCCTGGTGCGGACTCTCCTCCTCGGGTCCAGCCTCCACGCCCAGGGGCTGGTCTTGAACGCCAAGAGCGGCAAGATCCGCCTCACCGGCCGGTGCCGGACCTCCTTCTGAACGGACGGCTTCCCCCTGGAAGCGCCGGGACGGGCGGGCTATCTTCGGAAACCCCGCAGGGTGGGCCCATAGCTCAGTTGGTTAGAGCTGCGGACTCATAATCCGTAGGTCGCAGGTTCGAGTCCTGCTGGGCCCACCAGGTTTTTGTCCCCCTCTTTTCCCGGAGGTGTGAATGGGCAAAGGCGCCGGAGGGAAAGACGGTGGAGGAGGCCCCGAGGGCAGGAGGCTCCTCGCCGCCCTTCTGGTGGAATTCCTGTCCGTGGCCTTGGGCGTCTTCCTGGGGCTCCTGGCCAACGAGTGGCGGGAGAACAAGGCCCACCAGGAGCGGGCCCGCCTGGCCCTGGTCCAGGTCAGGGAGGAATTGAAGTCGAACAGGAAGATCCTGGCCCGGTACCACGAAAACAACGAGGCCGTCCTGGCCGCCCTGGAGGAGGGAGCGGGGAAAAAGGGAAAAAAGGGGATGAAGGCGGGGCGGCTGAACTACATGCCCGCCCTCCACCTGGAGTCCTCTTGCTGGGAAACCCTCCTTTCCACGGGCGCCTTGGACTACCTGGATCTCCGGACGATCCGGAAGTTTTCTTCCGTCTATTCGGTCCAGAAGGTCTATCGGGAGTCAAGCCTCCTCCTCGTCCAGGCGGGCCTCAACATGTCGGCCTTCGCCGCCGCCACGTGGAGAAAAGTCCCGGAGCAACGCTTCCAGGAAGAATTCCTGGACTACATGAAAATGATCCACAACGTGGAGAAGACCCTGCTGGAACTCTACGACCGGGCCCTGAAGTGAACCGCGCTTTAGAAAGGTAGGCAAAAAATAGGCCCCGCCCGTGGGCGGGGCCTATTTGGATCTTTAAAGGGCGGGTTTTCCCCGGCGGGAAACAGGATCAGAGCCCCAGGGCTCTCTCCAGGTCCTCCAGGGACATGAGCCCCACGTGGGAGTTCTCCAGGTTGCCCCCTTTGAAGAAGAGAAGGGTGGGGATGGCCTGGACCCGGTATTTCATGGCGATCGCCGGGACCTCGTCCACGTTCACCTTGAGGATCTTGACCTTTTCCCCGTGCTTCTCCTTGAGTTCGTGGAGGATCTTGCCCTGCATGATGCAGGGGGCGCACCAGGGCGCCCACAAGTCCACCACCGTGGGGACCTGGGAATTCTTGACTTCCGTCTCGAAGTCGTTTTCCGTGGCGATGCTCGTGATTCCCTCGTTTTCCATGGGACCTAAACTCCTCTGTGTTTCCTGTCCCGCTTGGGACTTCTTTCCGTTCCCGCACCCCCCGAGGAAGAGGGGGAGGGTCAGAAAAACGATCGTTCCCGCCAAGGCCGCCGAAGGTCCGGTCTTTCCTGGAGGGGGCATTCTTCCGCTACCGTGGCTCGAAGAAAAGGCCCTTTTTAACCGAGGCCGGTTCCTTTTCAAGGACCCTGGAAAAGATGGGAGAAATGATCCACCTTTCCTGGGACGTTCTCCCGGGGGAAGAAGGACCAGAGGAGCGAGGATGCGCCATGAGTGAGAGTGTGACCCGGGAGCAGGTCCTGGAGGCCCTGGAAGGCATCATCGACCCGGACCTGGGCAAGAGCGTGGTCCAGGCCGGTTTCGTGAAAAACCTGGCGATCCAGGGAGGGCGGGTCTCCTTCGACCTGGAACTCACCACCCCGGCTTGCCCCTTGAAGAGCCAGTTCCAGAAGAAGGCCCGGGAACTGGTGGGAAGTCTTCCGGGCGTGAAATCCGTCGAGGTCCGCCTCTCCTCCCGGGTCCGCCAGGCCCAGCCCCAATCCAAAAAGCCCCTCCTGCCGGGGGTGAAACTCATGGTGGCCGTGGCTTCCGGGAAGGGGGGGGTGGGGAAATCCACGGTGGCGGCCAACCTGGCCGTGGCCCTGGCCCGCACCGGGGCGGCCACGGGGCTGGTGGACGTGGACGTCTACGGGCCGAGCGCCCAGATCATGTTCGGGATCCCCCAGGGCTCCCGGCCCGAGGTCAACGAGGACCAGAAGCTGATCCCCCTGGAGGCCCACGGGGTGAAGATCATGTCCATGGCCTTCCTGGCCCGGGACGATACACCCATCCTCTGGAGGGGCCCCCTGGTGGCCAAGCTCGTCCAGGACTTCCTGGGCCACGTGGAGTGGGGGGAGCTGGACTACCTGGTGGTGGACCTTCCTCCCGGCACGGGGGACGCCCAGCTCACTCTCTGCCAGTCGGCGCCGCTCACGGGAGCGGTCATCGTCACCACCCCCCAGGACGTGAGCCTGGTGGACGCCCGCAAAGGCCTGGAGCTCTTCCGGAAGGTGAACGTGCCGGTCCTGGGGATCGTGGAGAACATGAGCTACTTCCTTTGCCCCCATTGCGGAAAGAGGACGGAGATCTTCCGCCACGGCGGGGGAGAGAAGGTGGCCCGCCAGCTGGGGGTGGCCTTTTTGGGAGAGATCCCCCTGGATGCGGAGGTGGCCGTCTCGGGAGACGAAGGGATTCCCATCGTGGCGAAAAACCCCGAGTCCCCCGTCTCCAAGGCCTACCGGGCCCTGGCGGGGGAGGTGGCCCGCCAGCTCTCCATCCTTTCCCAGGAAAAGGTTGGAGAGGCCTCCCTGGAGCTGGACTGGGAGAAGGCTCCGGCCGTGGGAGAGAAAAAACCGCGGAAGGTGGAGGCCAGGGAGGGGGAGAAGCCCCGCCTTCTCGGAATCTACAAGGTGGACGAGAAAACTCTGGGCCTTTCCTGGTCCGACGGCTGGGAGTCGGCCATCCCCGTGCGCCTTTTGCGCCTGGGATGTCCCTGCGCGGAGTGCGTGGACGAGATTTCGGGAAAGCGCACCCTGGACCCGGCGCGGGTCCCCGAGGACGTGAAGCCTGTTACGATCCAGCCCGTTGGAGCCTACGCCCTCAAGTTCGTCTGGTCCGACGGGCACGATTCGGGGATTTATTCCTTCGACACCCTGCGGGAGCTGGATCCCATGCTCCGGAGTTGATGTCTCTTCCAGGGGCCGGGAAAGGAAAAGCCCCGCCGGCTTTCGGCCGGCGGGGCTTTTCCGGGGCCTTTCCGCGGAAGGGGCCGCTTCGGCTAGAAGTCCATGCCGCCCATGCCGCCCATGCCGGCGGCGGGGTTCTTGGGCTTCTTCTCGGGCACCTCGGAGACCAGGGCGTCCGTCGTGAGCAGGAGGCTCGAGACGGATGCCGCGTTCTGGAGGGCCGTGCGGACCACCTTGGTGGGATCGATGATCCCCTTCTTCACAAGGTCGCCGTATTCGCCCTTGGCTGCGTCGTAGCCGAAGTTGAAGTCCTTTTCCTCGAGGACCTTCTGGGCCACGACCGCGCCGTCCAGGCCGGCGTTCTGGGCGATCTGCCGCACGGGAGCCGTCAAGGCGCGCTTGACGATGTCCCGGCCCACGTGCTCCTCCCCCTGGACCTTGAGTTTCTCCAGGACTTGCACGGCCCGAAGGAGCGCGGTCCCTCCGCCGGGGAGGATGCCTTCCTCCACGGCCGCGCGGGTGGCGTGGAGAGCGTCTTCCACGCGGGCCTTCTTCTCCTTCATCTCCGCCTCGGTGGCGGCGCCCACGTGGATCTGGGCCACGCCGCCGGCCAGCCTGGCGAGCCTCTCCTGGAGTTTCTCCCTGTCGTAATCGGAGGTGGTCTTCTCGATCTCCGCCTTGATCTGCTCGATCCGGCCCTCGATCTTCTCCTTGCTTCCGCCCCCTTCGATGATGGTGGTGGTCTCCTTGGAGACGACCACCTTCTTGGCGGTGCCCAGGTTCTCCAGGTCGATGGATTCCAGCTTGATCCCCAGGTCCTCGAAGATGGCCGTGCCGCCCGTCATGATGGCGATGTCCTCCATCATGGCCTTCCTCCGGTCACCGAACCCGGGGGCCTTGACGGCGCAGCACTTGAAGGTGCCCCTGAGCTGGTTGACCACCAGGGTGGCCAGGGCCTCGCCCTCCACTTCTTCGGCGATGATGAGGAGGGGCCTGCCCACCTTGGCCACTTTTTCCAGGATGGGGATCAGGTCCTTCACCGAGGAGATCTTCTTCTCGTGGACCAGGACGTAGGGCTTCTCGAGGACGCATTCCATCCGCTCCGGGTTGGTGACGAAGTGGGGCGAGATATACCCCTTGTCGAATTCCATGCCCTCCACGACCTCGACGTAAGTGTCCAGGCCCTTGCCCTCTTCCACGGTGATGACGCCGTCCCGGCCGACCTTGTCCATGGCGTTGGCGATCTGCTTGCCGATCTCCATGTCGTTGTTTGCTGCGATGGCGGCGACCTGGGCGATCTCCTTCTGGTCCTCGATGGACTTGCTGTTCTTGTGGAGGAAGTCCACCACGGCGTCGACGGCCTTCTCGATGCCCCTCTTGATGGCCATGGGGCTCGCTCCGGCGGTCACGTTCTTGAGGCCCTCCTCGAAAATCGCTTCGGAGAGGAGAGTGGCCGTGGTGGTGCCGTCACCGGCCACGTCGGAGGTCTTGGAGGCCACCTCCTTCACCATCTGGGCCCCGATGTTCTCCCAGGGGTCCTCCAGCTCGATCTCCTTGGCCACGGTCACTCCGTCCTTGGTCACCGTGGGCGTGCCCCAGGACTTCTCGATGATGACGTTCCTGCCGCGGGGCCCCAAGGTGACCTTGACGGCCTTCGCAAGTTTCCTGACGCCGGAGCGGATCAGCTCCCGCGCTTCCTGGTCATACGCGATCTTCTTGACACCCATGTCTTTTCAACCTCCTGGAAAGCGAATCCAGCGGATTCTCCTTTTTTGAAACCGGTTCAGGGCCGGGAAGGGACGATCCCCGGCTCTACTCGATCACTGCGAGGATGTCTTCCTCGCTCATGACCAGGTATTCTTCTCCCCCGATCTTCACCTCCGTGCCCGCGTAGGAGGAGAACAGCACCCTGTCTCCTTCCTTGACCTGGAGAGGCACGCGCTCCCCGTTGTCCAGGAGCCGGCCGTCGCCGATGGCCTTCACGATTCCCTCCCTGGGCTTTTCCTTGGCCGTGTCGGGAAGGACGATCCCGCCCTTGGTCTTTTCCTGGGCTTCCACTCGTTGCACGAGAACGTGATCCCCGAGGGGCTTGATCACAGGGGCCTTTGCTTTCGCCATGGTTTGCAGGCTCCTTTCTTTGAAATGTGGGTTCTGGGTCATCGCCTCCGCCCTGGGGCGGAGGACCGGAAACTCAACCGCCCTCCCGGAAGAAGGTCCGGATGGCGCGTTCTACGGTGAACTTGAGCAGGTCCGAGGGAACCGGCTTCTGGAGAAAGGAGAAGACCCCTTCCTCGAGGGCCTTGAGCCGGATCTCCTGGTCGGCTTCCCCCGAAACGAGGATGCACGGGGCCTGGAGCCCTTCGTTCCTCCACATCCTCAGGATGCCCAGTCCCGTCATGTCCGGCATGTACATGTCCAGGACGGAGACATCCGGGGGATGGGCCAGGGCCTTTTCCACGGCCTCCCGGCCCGTTCCGGCGTCCACCACGATGTACCCCGATTCTTCGAGCCACCGGGCGGCATCGAGCCGCCAGGCCCGGTTGTCGTCGGCCAGAAGAATGGAGAACAAGCGGTGCATGCCAACCACCTCGGTTCAAGGGGCCAGCCATCACGGCAAAGGGTGTGCCGAAAGGGGAAGGAATGGATTTGGAGCACCCTATCTTCCTTTGGATAAGGAAGATAGGAAAATGTTTAGAACCCCTTTCCCTCTCGCAGGGGCCGGTGGCTGCCATTCCGGCAGAGGGGCGGGAGAAGGGTCCGGGAGGATTCTGCCATTCCGGCAGTCAGGAGGAGGCCCGCCTCAGCGGTCCTCCTCCTCGTCCAGGTCGTCTTCACCCTCCAGGTCCACGTCCTCCAGGCTGGCAATGTCTCCCAGGAGAGGGTCTTCGTCTTCCAGGTCCAGGGGGTCCTCTTCCTCCTCCTTTTCCTGGTCCACTTCGATCTCCATCTCCATGTCGTCGAAGTCTTCGTCTTCCTCGTCCTCGTCGGGATCTTCCCAGGAAAGAAGGAGGTCGTCCCAGTCCTCGATCTCGATGAGAGCCCTGCACCTGAGGCAGATGGACTCGTTTTCCCTGAGCTCCTCGAGTTGCTCCAGAGTCCTGTAAGCCTTCCCGCATTCGCTACAACGTATGACCCGCGCCATGGCCTCTCCTCGTGATGATCCAGTCAGCCTTGACCTTCCCTCTCCCTCCGGGTGGAGAAGAGGGGAAAAGGTCCGTCCGGAACTTCCTTCGCCAGGGAAGGGTCTCCAGCCCGCACAGAATGAACGGAAAACCTTTTCCATGACAAGCCCCCTTTTCCAATGCCCCCTTTTGCCCTTTCTGCTTCCCCTTGAAACGGCTTTCCCCGGCCGGTTCCCCCCGGGGCCCGCCCCAAGGGCGGGGATGGGGAAGAATTCTCCTGGACCCCACTCCCAGGAGTCAGCGGATGATCCGAATGCTCTTCCTTCCCTTCGCGACGGCCGGGTCTCCCCGTTCGGGGGACTTCTCCCTGCTCCTGGCCCGCCAGGTGCCCCGGTACGGGGCGGTTCTCCTGGGAAAGGCCCCGCGCATGGAGGCCCGTTTCGCCGTCCTGGGAGGGGGGACCAAGGGCTCTCCCGCCGTGCCGTCCCGCCTGGTCCGGGCCTCCCGGGTGGCGGCCGTGATCCACGGGAACGTGCCGGGAGACCTGGCCGTAGACGGCCTCCTTCAGCCGGGAAGTTTCCTGGCCCGGCTTTTCCAGGTGCCCGGGGGCGAGATTCTCTGGCAGAGGAAGTTTCCCTGGTCCCTTCCCACTCTCCAGCGCTCCATCCGGGCCCTGGCGGGAGGGGTCCTGGAGGCCCTGGGAAGGTCCAGGGGAGACCTCTCCCCCTGGGTGTGCCACTCTCCCTACGGGTTCTTCTCCTTCCTCCGGGGGGAAGACCTGGCCTTGAAGGCCCGGTATGAAAAGGGCGGAAACACGGCGGTCCGCGCTCTCCGGGCCTACCTCTCCTCGGCACGGAAGGACCCGGCTTTTTTGCCCCCCTTGGAGGGAATGGTCCGTCTCCTGCCCTTTTTGCCCAAGGGCGAGGCCCGTTCGGCCCTGAGGGAGGCGGCCCGCCTCTCCCTGGGCCCCGAAGGGGCCGCCTGGGTGGCAAAGGGCCTCGAGCAGGCGGGCCTGGAAAAGGAAGCCTTCTTTCTCTGGGAGGAGTGCTTCCGGAGGGATCCGGGCCATCCCTGGGCGGCGCGGGCCGTGGGGGACCGCCTCCTGGAACAAGGCAAGGAGGAGGAAGCGCTCCAGGTCTGGGCCCTGGCGGGGGAATCGAAACGGGCCGACCTGTCCCTCCTGGGACGGCTGGCCACCCTCCTCTGGCGGCTGGGGCGCATGGAGAGAGCCGAGGAGGTCTTCCGGAGGATCCTGGAGAAGGAGGGCGGCCTGGGGGTCGACCTTTGGAATTCCTACGGCGCGTTCCTGGAGGAAAAATACGGTCCGGGAAGAGCCGCGGATCTCCTGGGGAGGGCCCTGGGCCCGGGGGGGCCGGCCGAGCCCTGGCTCCAGGTGGGTCTCAGGCTTCTCAAGGCGGGACGGCTGGAGGAGGCCTCCCGGGTGGGAAGGGACCTGGCGACCCGCAAGGAGAAGAAGGCCCGGCGGATGGGCGCCTTCTTGCTCGCGGCCTTGCGCAATCCCCATGTCTGGGAGCTTCTCCAGGAAGGCGCGGACAAGCTGGAGGAGGGAGAGACCTCCTCGGCCTTGAAGCCCCTCCGCGCGGCGGCCCGCCAATGGCCCCACCTGGCGGAAGCCCAGTTCCTCCTGGGGCTCTGCCTCCTGCGCCTCCAAAAATACGCCAAAGCGGCCCATGTCTTCAGGCGTTGCCTGGCCCTGGACCCCAATTATCCCGACGCCCGCAACAAGCTGGGCATCGCGCTCGTGGCCGAGGGGAAGTTCGAGGAGGCCTACGAGCATCTTTCCCAGGCCCTTCGGGAAACCCCCAGGAGCGTGGGGGTCCTGACCCACCTGGCCCAGGCCTGCTACTACCTGGGGAAGGAAGAGGAGGGACGCTATTACCTCCGGAAGGCGCGGGACCTGGCGCCGGACAGCGAGGCCGTGAAAAGGGCGTCGGAAGAGTTCTATCCCCTGTAAGGGAATCAGAGG
>CAYQBW010000033.1:0-11241 GCA_964415725.1 uncultured Planctomycetia bacterium | reverse complement strand
CCCCCGACCCCGCCCACGACCTCGAAGCCGCCCGGGCCCTGGCCCTCTCCCTCTACCACCTCAAAGACCCCCGCGCCAAAGAGTGGATCCAGAAAGTCCACGCCCTCGACCCCTGGGACAAAGAAACCAAACAAGCCGCCAAAGCCCTGGGGCTGTAACCCCCTGCAAAAGACCCATTTCCTCGTCATGTCGTGCCGTTCAGACGCCGCCAAAGGAGGCCGCCTGGTGCAGCGACGTGTTAGGCCCCCCTCCCCCCACCCTGCCCATTCGGAGAGTCGTTCATTCCGTAACTCAACCTCGCCAGTGCTTCATTCCTGGCTAGATGTATTTCTTGTTCCATCTCACGCAGCGTAGCCATCTTGACGCCAAACTCGGTCATCCATGATGCCACCCTTTGCCGCCATCCGCCCTCGGACCAGCGTACGGTCAGGTATGCGCCGAAATCCCATCTCCGCTTCGCTTGACACCGGAGTATCTGAATCAATGGGATTTCCAGCCTTCCGGCATTCCCAAGGATTCCCATGTCAAGGTCCTCCGTCAACGCCTTTCCAACAGCAAGAGCTCCAAGAAAGCTACCAGTCGCGGCCTCAAGAACTCGATTCAACCATCGGCTCCCTCCGGTGGACAGGAATAGAAGCCGCTGATTTGTCAAGACGAGCGAGCCGAGATACGACCCCCTGATCGTAAGGCCAGGTCTCTCCCGCGGCCAGCACCTCATCGCATCCATCCGCCGCCGAAAGATTTCGTGCATAACCCCTCTTCCTCGAATGGCCAGTTCCTGGTTGAAGTTCAGATCGAGACGCCGAACGGCTTGGTGAGCAGCGGCGTCCCGCAGGGCCGTCCGCCTGAATCAGCTTGTTGGACGTCCGGTAGCGATCATAAATCATCGGTGAGGTCCCGAGGGTCGTCCGTCGGCGACGACCATTCCGCATCGAACAGCTCCCGGATGCGCGCAAGTGTTTCGTCCGGATCCCGCCCCTCACGTTCATATGCTTGGGCCGCATGGTGGGCGATGTCGACAAGAAGGAGACCCCATGCACCGGGATCGGCCCAGCATGTTCGCAGCGTCAGTTGCTGAGGACTGCCGGGGGCTGCCCAAACCCGCAAAACCTCAATGGCCTCAGGATTCACCTTAGCGACCGGCGGCAGATCGAGTTCCTTAAGTGACTTTTTCTTTCCGAACATCTGCGATGTTTCCTCTGTATGTCCAACTTCTTGCCGCTCAGCCGCCGCCGAAAGCTGTCGGCTGCAGCGGCTTGTTAGCCATCATCGGCCTCATCCCGCAACCAGTCAATGCGACCCCGAGCCTCGCGCTCCGCGATCTCTGCGTTCGGGGCGAAGAACTCAGAGAATCGGCCATGAGGAATCCAGCACCTCTCCCCTGGCAGCTCGCTGAACCGAAGCACCTCAAACCCGAACGAGCCGTCATCGCGGCGAAAGATCTGCACCTTCCGCCTTCCATCGGGAGCAACCAACTCTTTGACGATAATCTTCATACCAACCTTGTATGCCTAACGGAGCGGCGGCTGAACCGAGAGCGCGCAGGCGCGCTTGCGCCCCGGAGCGCTCGACGGCTCCGATGGGTCCGCCGCGAGGCGGCGGACCCATCGGGAATCCCCTTTACTTGAAGCGGAGGCGCTTTTTGGGCGTCAGCAAATATTGTGGCGCACGACGCCTGGTGAAACGGATGGTTGGCCAACAGTCTACCCCTGACGGTTTTCATTAGCCAAGAATGGAATTGAATTATGGAGGCAGGATCTCATGCACTCGACATGCGCGAAAAGAACCTGGCTTTCTGGGTTCTCCTTTTCCTGTCTCCATTCAGATGCCTTATACACAATAACTTGAAGAGGCTCGATATCTCCTCTTAAACCCGGCTTACCGCAAAAGCAACAAAGAACTGGCAAAGGGCTTGATTCCCTCATCATCTACGGACCTTTAATACGGCTAACGCTTTGACTATCAGCAACGGCCGCGAAGCGTCCGTTCGACTGCATCGTCTTGTTATGCGGTCGCTGAGTTGTCCCGGCTCCATGGATCAGCGCAATGAACCGCTGAAGAACCCGGGCCACTTTCATCGGCGTTCCCCAAGCTGATAAAGAACCTTGTCCAAGAGCTTCAGATTGGACGGCGAAGCGCCGGCATCGATTTCACGGGCTTGATCCAGGGCCTCGTGGTTGGCGACCAACACGTCCTGGATGGCTGAGCAATACCGGTGATAGTCGCGAGGCGAGGATCCGAGTGACGCCATGTTCAGAGCTTTCTTCGCGCGTGAGTCTAGGATCGGAAAGGCGTCCGGGCGAAGGAAATGCAGAGTCTTCGAAGCCCACACCGGCCAGCGCTTCGTGCCCACAAACGGCGCGAGAAGAAAAGCGAGCATGGCCTCGTCGGGAACGTGCTCGGCAAGCGGTCGGGCGGCGACAACCGCCTCTCGCCACTGGTCGAGGACGGGGCGAAGCTTCGCGACAATGAGGGCGGCTTCTTCGCGGAAGCTGTGGGGAAGGAAACGACGCTGAGCTCCGCCATAGTCTTCCCCGACAAAGCGTATCATCTCGATGAGTGAGGGTTCGTCGTCGGGAAAACCGGCGCGGAAGCGTTGGTAAGCGATCCGATCGATTTCGAGGTTGGGCCGGCCGCGGTAGGCGCCCGCGTTATAGGCCCGGACAGCGTCAATCGCGGTTTTGGAATCGAATTGCAGAACGCCGGACCGGCCGAGTTGCTTCGAAGGCCGTTTCATTGAAGGGACATGGCGAACATCGACCGCTCCTCCGGCCAAACCTCCAGCCGGGGTCTCTGAGGAACTGAGGGGGCGAACGACGGCCGGAACGTTATCACCGTGCTCGAAACCGCCTTGCCGGAGAGCCTCCGTGATCGCAGCATTCGAGCTTCCATGCCCCGGCGCAAGCCATGGCGTCCGGCCGCTGGTCTTCACGATTCCCCTGACGCAGACCCTCCCCCCCACATCGAACTCGACTCGTTGACCGTGCTGCAACCCGAGGCGGGCAATGTCGTTCTTTTCGATGCGAATATACAGTCGTGCCCCATCGGACGCGAGGCGACGAATATGAGCGACCAGACCCTTAGGCTCTATTGTACTCATCGTGGACTACTCGTGGGCCTAACAACAAAGCTGACCTGCGGTCATGAAGCCCCAGCGAACTGGCTGTCAGGCGAAGCGTTTTGTTAGTTCTTTTATAATTTTGGAGTAACGAAAACCAATACCGGAACCCCATTGATTTCTTTACTAAGGTCATTTTCAAGACCACGGGGGTTTGCAATATTTTCATCTGGATCATAGACAAAGCAAACCATTTGATTACAATCCGGATGTGATTGATATCGTTGAGTATCAATTAATAACTGTTCGCCTATTTCTTTAGCGCCAAGACCTTTCCTGGTTTTTTTTACCTCGATAATTATCTTCTCTTTTTTTAACAAAAAATCCACTCTTGAAGCTGAACCAGCATAGCTTGGAGTATATTCTTCTGATCTTATATCATCAAAGAATAATATTAAAAGAGCGTGAAGCAAATCTTGAACATCATATTCGTCTTCAATTTCAAAAATATCTCTACCAGCATACCTATCTCGTAACTGTCTAGCCACCTTATGAAATTTACTTATAATTAACTTCACATTCTCTAAGGCAGACACATTAACATTACCGCCATCTTCTCCCCCATCCTCCCAGTACTCATTAATTTCATCAATAAATGATTCTAGAATAGTAATCGCTGTTCTTACTCCATCCTGATATGCTTCTTCAAGCTTATAATCTGGAGTACCAGAGGTGAGTACCATCAAAGAATAACGTATATCATTGAAATCTTTCAAATGTCTTGTATCTTTGCCAAATATTCTTTCTAATGCCACCCTCGTATCACGACGCCATTTTATAAATTCTTGGCTTCCGCGTGGCTTAGAAATAAGGCTTTCAGCTATTCCTTTAAGCTCTTTTAATTTTTTAATTGCTTTTTTCTTATTCATTAGATTCTCTCCAATAGCACTAACGGAGCCGGACGGAGCCCAATGCGCGAAGGCGCGCTTGCGCGCCGGAGCGTTCGAAGGCTCCAGCCGCTTGATGGGCCGCGCTTCGCGGCCCGAAAGCGGCTTAAAGCCGCCGCTCCGATGGGTCCGCCGCGAAGCGGCAGACCCATCTATGATTAGACTGTTCTGTATATTTTCTAATAGGCCGCGCGGGGAACGGCCTATCCCGGCCGGCTCTGCCTGCGTATGACAATGATTTCTCCTTCATCATACGGCCTTTTCATTCTTTGGGAAGTGGCTTCCGGAGGGATAGGCTGCGCAAACCGCAGGCTATCCCGGCACGCTGGTTCCCGCTAGTCACGGTTCCCACCCTCCTTCCGGGGGCCCGTCCCCTTTTCCGGCGGGAATCCCTGGTCCCAGGAAGAGGACCGGTCCAGATGAGGCCGGGATCCCTGGAGGGAATCCCAGGGGCTTCGCATCCCTCTCCTTCTCCTGTTTAGGACCTGGGTGTAGGTCATGGTGGTGCTTTCGTCTTTGTGGCCCTTCGGGAGAGGTCCTTGAGGGCTCTCTGGAGAACCACCTGTAGGCCTGGGCCCAGAGAACCCTGCGAAGCTGGTCCCTGAGTTCCGGGCCGAATGGACGGCGGGGTTCCTGAAGGAACAAGGGGGAAGGAGGTCCGGGTCCATGGGCCTGGATCCGTGGCATTTTCTCTAAGAAAAGCAAGCCTTTGGTCAAGGGACCGGCCTCCGCGGCTGTTTTTTGGATGATACCTGGATGGGGAGAATGATGTCCAGGCCTTTTTTCTCAGATTTGCACGAATCTCCTTCGATTCGAGGTGCCCCTTCTTTTGGCCCTGGCCGCCGAAATTCTGCGGTTTTCAACCGCCGCCGACACTCAAGGAGAGGCCAAAGGCCTCATTTCTTCAATTCAATCCTGAGCAACCTGAAGGAGCGAAAATAATGCTCCGGGTCCCCGCAGGAGACAAAAAGGGTTTTCCCGTTGGAAACAAGGATCCACCCCAGGTGTTCGTCCTTTTCTTTTCCCTGGTATTCGCCGAGCTTCCTGCCGTTTCTTCCGGAGAAGAAACGAACGTAACCGCGCGTCCTTTCGGAGAACCCGGAAGCATACTGCCCGGCCCCCACGGCGAATTCCCCGCACCCATCGCCATCCAGGTCGGGCAAAACCGCGATCGTACAACCGAACTCATCGCATTCGTGATCTCCATATAGGGCATATATGGTTTTTCCGTTCTTTCCGGAGAAGACTTTTACTCCCCCCCGCGCCTTTTCGTCATGGGGATCGGCCAATAGTTCATCTCCAAGCAGGAAATCCTTCCATGCGTCATGATCGATGTCCCCAAGCACAGCGCAAGCCTTGGCGTCATAAGTGTCGTCCGGCGAGGGTATGTCAACCCTCTTTTCCGCGATGAACCGCCCGGTAAACCCCAGGTATACCCGGAAGAAATCGGTGTATCGCTCGCCATCTCCGCACAAGAAAACCCCAAAGCCCCTTTCTCCCCTCGGTCCAATGGGACCGAAGTCGAAGACTTGTTCCCACGCCATCAAAAAGACATTCTCCTCGCAGTCCAGGGGCTTCACAACAAAGCGCCGCTCTTTGTTGCCGTCGATCTCCAAATCGGTTATGAATTTGCCCCCCTCTCGATTCAACGAAGTCAAGACCAAGCCTTCCGGAAACCCGGGATCGCCCTTTTCACCATAAAAGGATTGGATCCAATAATCATGATTCAAGGAGCCGAAGGGCTTCAAGATGGTGAGCGGCCTCGCGAAAACGCCCCGCGGCCCCAAGACCGCAAGGGAGAGAATGGAATCTTTCCCATGTTTTTCCTTGGTCAGGACCAGGACTTTTCGGGGAGAGTCATGGGATGGCCTGCGCCACCTTGGAAACCAAAGAATGGATTTCCCGGCCAGGTTCCCCTTGTCCCATTCCATCAAATCTCCCGTTCTCCCCGAGATAAAGAACAATCCCCTCCCCTTGGAAGTCTTCCCGAGGATCGCGAAATCCGGCAAGCCGTCGGAATCCAGGTCCCATGCCGGCGCCACCTCCATGATGGGGAACTTGATATACTTCCTTCCGGTAGGGTTCTCGACAACGAAGGAAACTCTTTTCTTGGCCTCCTCTTTTATTCCTGTATGCGCCCGCGTTTTCTCCAGGGAACAGCCAAAGACAGGGAGAACCAAAAAACTGAGTAAAGCCAAACCTCTTCCCGAAACACCCATTTCCAAAAACCCCCTTTGACCTCTAACTGCCTCCAAGCTGTTGGGTTCGCGTCCTGAACAGGTCCAAAGCCCAGCCTACAGCCGGAATCCCTGCGCACCTCTTGAAAAAGGCACAGTTTCTCGCCCCATCCACTATTGGAATCGGCCCCGCCGCCGGGCCTGGGACTTGACGGTCCGGGCGCCGGGGGCGTCCGGGGCGGGTCAGGTTTTGGCGGTTAGTTTTTTGTGGGCCTGGATGAGTTCTTCCACGACGCTGGGATCGGCGAGGGTGGTGATGTTTCCCATGTCCGTGTATTCGCCGGCGGCGATCTTCCGGAGGATCCGGCGCATGATCTTTCCGCTCCTGGTCTTGGGGAGCTTGTTGACGATCAGGATGGCGTCGGGCGTGGCAACGGGGCCGATCACGTGGCGGACCTGCTGTTTGAGGGCGCCCACGATCTCCTCGGGCTTCTCGTCCGCGCCGTTCTGGTTGAGGACCACGTAGCAGAAGATCCCCTGCCCTTTGATCTCGTGGGGGAAACCCACCACGGCGGCCTCGGCCACGGCGTCGTGGGCCACCAGGGCGCTCTCCACCTCGGCCGTCCCCAGCCTGTGGCCGCTCACGTTGATCACGTCGTCCACCCTTCCCGTGATCCAGTAGTAGCCGTCCTCGTCCCTCCTGCAGCCGTCGCCCGTAAAATAGAGACCCGGAAACTGGGTGAAGTAGGTCTCCTTGAAACGGGCGTGGTCTCCATAGACCGTCCTTGCCTGGCCGGGCCAGGTTCTTTCGATGCAGAGGTTTCCCGAGACGTTCTCTCCGTCCAGGCGGTTTCCCTCGTCGTCCACCAGCACCGGCTTGATCCCGAAGAAGGGCAGGGTGGCAGACCCGGGCTTCAGGGGAGTCACCCCGGGAAGGGGGGTGATCAGGATGCCCCCCGTCTCGGTCTGCCACCAGGTGTCGACAATGGGGCACCGCCCCTCCCCCACCACGTCGTGGTACCACCGCCAGGTCTCGGGATTGATGGGCTCCCCCACGGTCCCGAGCACCCGGAGGCTCTTGCGGGAATACTTCTTCACGTGCTCGTCCCCCTCCCGGTTGAGGGCCCGGAGCGCCGTGGGGGCCGTGTAGAAGATGTTCACCCCCAGATCGTCCACGATCCTCCAGTAGCGGCCCGGGTCGGGATAGAGGGGGGTGGACTCGAAGAGCACCGTCGTCGCCCCGTTGGCCAGGGGCCCGTAGACGATGTAGGTGTGCCCCGTGATCCACCCGATGTCGGCGGCGCAGAAGAAGATATCCCCATCATGGTAATCGAAGACCAGCTCGTGGGTCATGGCGGCGTAGGTCATGTATCCGCCCGTGGTATGAAGCACGCCCTTGGGTTTTCCCGTGGACCCCGAGGTGTAGAGAATGAAAAGAGGGCACTCCGCGCCCATCCACTCGTAGGTGCAGGTGGACCTCTGCTTTTTGCACTCCTCGTCCAGGATGTAGTCCCGCCCCTTCGTCATGGGCACGTCCGCCCCGGTCCGCTGGGCCACCAGCACGGTCTGCACCAGGTCCAGGCCCTCCACGGCCTTGTCCACCGTCTCCTTGAGGGGAACGGTCTTCCCCCCTCGAAGCCCCTGGTCGGCGGTAATCACCACCTTGGCCCCGGCGTCCAGGATGCGTTCCCTGAGGGACTCGGCGCTGAAACCGGCGAAAACCACCGAGTGGACCGCCCCGATCCGCGCGCAGGCCAGCATGGCGTAGGCCAGGTGGGGAATCATGGGCATGTAGAGGCAGACCCGGTCTCCTTTTTTGACGCCGAAATGCCTCAGCACATTCGCGATCCGGCTTACCGAATGCTTGAGCTGCCGGTAGGTGATGCGCTCGTATTCGCCGGGCTCGTCCTTGGCCCAGATGATGGCGTCCTGGTCCCCCCTCTCCCCCAGGTGGCGGTCCACGCAGTTGAAGCAGGCGTTGAGACGCCCTCCCAGGTACCAGCCGAAGTCCACGTTGGGGTAATCGTGGTCGAAGACGGCGTGCCAGGGCTGGAACCAGGTGAGCCGCTCGGCCTGGCGCCCCCAGAAGGTCTCCGGGTCGTCCAGGGAGAGCCGGTAGAGCCTCAGGTATTCGTCCATGGAGGAAATATGGGCCCTCTCGACGATGTGCGGCTTGGGGGGGTAGACCTGGTCTTCCTGCATCATGGGGCGCTCCTTGTGGGAAGGGGCCGGAACGGGCCCGTCCGAAAAGAGAAAAAGCGGCCGGGGACGGGGTCCTCCCCGGCGGAGACCAAGATGTTAGGCCAAGAAGGGCCCCGATTTCAAAGCGTCCGGGCCAAAGAGGGCGCGCCGGGTTACTATCCGGGAGCCTTCCGCCCCCGTATCAATCCACGCACGGCCCGGTTCGGGGCCCCGGAAGGTAACGAAACCGCAACGACCCAAGGAGTCTCCGCCATGAAAACCCGCCTTTCCGCCTCGGCCCTCGTCTTCCTGGCCTTCCTGGCCGGGCCGGTCCCCGCCCAGGAGGACCATACCCCCATCCCGGAGTCCGTCAGGGAAACTCCGGTGGTCCGGGCTGTCCGGGAAGTCTCCGACTCGGTGGTCAGTATCCAGTGCGCCCTGACCGTCCACGGGACCAACCCCTGGTTCGGGGACTTCACCGAGGAGATCCCCCAGGGACAGGGCTCGGGGGTGATCTTCGACAAGGACGGCCTGGTGGTCACCAACTACCACGTGGTCTTCGGCCTGGAGAACGACCCCGACGCCAAGATCTACGTGAAGATCTTCAAACCCCACAAGAAATACCCGGCCGAGATCGTGACCTTCGACAAGGACAACGACATCGCCGTCCTCCGGGTCCTGGCCCCCAAGGGGACGGTCTTCCACCCCATCCCCATGGGGACTTCCTCGGACCTGATGATCGGGGAGACGGTGATCGCCATCGGCAATCCCTTCGGCCAGGACCACACCGTGACCGTGGGGGTCCTCTCGGCCAAGAACCGGACCATCAAGATCACCGCGCCCGACGGCCGGACCCGGGTCTTCAAAAACCTTCTCCAGACCGACGCGGCCATCAACCCGGGCAATTCGGGCGGAGCGCTGGTGAACCTTACGGGCAAGCTCATCGGCATCAACAACGCCATCCGCAGGTTCTCCCAGGGGATCGGCTACGCCATCCCGGTGGACACGGTCAAGCGTGTCCTGGACAACCTCCTGACTCTGGACAAGGCGGGCAACTACTGGCTCGGGATGACCCTGGAGGAAAAGGACGGCCACCTGCAGGTGGCGAGCATCGTCCGGGGAGGGCCCGCCTGGAGGTCCGGCCTGAGGGAGGGGGACGTCTTCTTCGACGTGGGCCAACGCCCCGTCCGGGACCAGAGGGATTTCACCCGGGCCTTCATGACCAATATCCGAGACGGGCAAATCCCGGTCCGTGTCGTCCGGGACGGGCGGAGGCTTGGCTTCATCCTCAAGGTGGGAGACCGGCTCCAGAAGTTCCTCTACGAGCGCATGGGCCTGGAGGCCGAGACGGTTCCCCTGGACGTGGGCCTGGCACGAAAACTCCAGGAGGTTGCGGGCATCCCCGTCCGCGCCCTCTCCGCCGCCAGGATCACCCACGTCTACCCGGGAGGACCGGCGGACCAGGCGGGCCTGAGGAAGGGCGACCTCTTCCTGGCCTACCAGCAAACCGTTCCCTTCTACGGCCCCCGGGAGTTCCACATCTACAGCGCCCGGAAACTGGCCCAGTCCCTCCTGGACCGCCGCGCGGGAAGCACCTATTCCTTCATGATCGCCCGGGACGGGGAACTCTACCGGGGCTCCCTGGTCCTCCGGTAGCCGCCAATCTCATCCCTCACCTGGAGAGGAGCCGGGCCGCCACGACGGGCCAGGCTCTCCCAAGAAGGGTCGCCTCCCTGGCGTCGGCCCGGCGGAGGGCCTTCTCCAGGCCCCGCGCGAGCAGGTGGGCGCCCTTTCTCCAGGCCCGGGTGGACCCGGCGATCCAGGCCGTTCCCTCCAGGGCCAGGGCGAGCTTGGGAAGGGTGCAGGGGCGGGAGGCCCGGGGAGGAGAGCCTTCCCGGTAGACCAGCACGGCCGGGGGGATTCTCCGGCGCCACCCGGGTGGGGCCAGGAGAAGCCCGCACCGGGCGGACCAGTCCCTCCGGGGATCCCCGAGCAGGGCGAGCCTCCCGAGCAGGCCCGCCTGGACCCAGAGGGGAATCACCCACCGGTGAAACCCGGCCCGGTCCCCGGGCAGGAGGAAGGCCCCGGCCCGGGGGGCCCAGGAGCGGGAGGCCAGGCCCGCCAGGAGGCCCAGGGCCTTGGCGGCAGGCGGGTCCCTGGTGAATTCCAGCCACGTGGCCAGGGCCAGGCCGGGCCAGCCCAGGCACCGGGAGACCCCGCCCATGCCCCGGTCCTGGACGGCCAGGACCAGGGCCCGGACCGTGGAAGCGCAATTCCCGAGGAGATCCCGGTCCCCCGTAAGCAGGGCGGCGGCCAGCATGCCCTGGATCCAGGCATGGCCCGTCTCGGTGCCGTTGCCCCGGTGGTCCCGCCCGTGGACCAAAAAGAGGCCGGAGGTCTCTCCCGGCCGGTCCAGCCAGGCCCGGTCCGTGGAGTTCAGGTGGGCCAGGCAGGAACGGGCCCCCTCCAGGTAGAGAGGGTTTCCGGTTCTCAAATACTGGAGGACCAGGGCCCATGGGAAGTCGTATTCCAGGTTGGTCCACTCCCCCCGCTTGTCCTTCAGGTCCCCCCGGTCCCGGGGGTCCTTCCAGGAGAGGGACCTTTCCAGGAGCTTTCCGAGGGCCTTGCCCAGGGCCCGGTCCTGGCTTCCCAGCCGCCCCCTTCCCGCCGGAAAAAGGAGGGCGGGCTTTCCGGGCAAAGGAAGAGCGCAGAGCCTTCCCGGGTCTTCCCGGGGCTGGTCCCCCCATCCCCACCGGGGCGGCGGCCCCGGGGCGCCCGGGGGCCGCCCGAGAAGGCGGCCCTCCCAGGTTTCGCCCGGACGCATTTCATTCTTTTGGGGCAGGACGCGCCAGAGGCCGCTCTCCACCCGCCCCCCGCC
>CAYQBW010000032.1:946-11264 GCA_964415725.1 uncultured Planctomycetia bacterium | reverse complement strand
GGCCGGGTACCCGGCCAGGACCAGGTCGGGCCGGGGAAGCTTTCTTCCTTTCTCCATGAGGATTCTCCTCCCCCTCAGGATCCGGGAAAGGGCCTGGAACCCTTTCCAGGGATTCCTGAAGAGAGCCGACCGGTCCCTGGGCGGCGGAGGGAGGAGGAGCCTCTCCACGGTGGCCCCGAGCGACTCCAGGGAAGAGACCAATCCCCGAAGCCTGGGGAAGCCCGGCCTTTCATCGGCCGCACCGAAAAGAAGAACTCTCAATTCCCCCCGCCCTCCCCTTCCCGGGAACGTTCATACCTGAGCTGGGCCACCTGTTCCGAAACAAGCCCCAGGAAGAAGAGGATGGAACCCTGAACCAGGAGGAGGAGCCCCATGTTGGTGAACCTGTGGGCCGTAAGGAAGGTGTAGACGTAGTAGAGCGCGCCAAGGGCCCAGACGAAGAGGGCCAGGGGGAGGAAGATCTTCAAGGGAGAGAAGAGGGTCGTGATCTTGAGGAGGATGAGAAAGAACCTGCTCCCGTCGCGGAAGATCCGTATCTTGGAATTCCCCTCCCTTCGCCCGGGACGGAAGGGAACGTACTTGACGGAAAACCCGGCCCGGATCATGGCCAGGGTGATGGTCGTCGGGTAGGAGAAGGTGTTGGGCAGAAGGTAGAGGAAGGAGAGCAGGGGCTTTCTCCGAATCAAGCGGAACCCGCTGGTCAGGTCCTCGATCTTCCGGCCCGTGACGTAGGTGGCGAGCCCGTTGTAGACCCGGTTGGCCAGGTTCCTGTGGAGGGTGCCCCCGCCTGAGCGGGCTCCCACCACCATGTCGTATTCCTCCATGTGTTCCAGGAGCCTGGGAATCTCCCCGGGCGGGTGCTGCCCGTCGGCGTCCATGAGAAGGATCCACTCTCCTCTGGCTTCCCGGATCCCCCTTTTCACGGCGGCCCCGTTCCCCAGCGGCTCCGGGTGGCGGACCACCCGGGCGCCGAATTCGCGGGCCAGGGCATGGGAACCATCCCGGGAGCCGTCGTCCACGAGCAGGATCTCGAAGGCCAGGCCCCCCAGGGAGTCCAGGACTTCCCTCAACCTGGGAAGGAGTTCCAGGAGGTTGGCCCTTTCGTCAAGGGCGGGAAGAACCACGGAGACCGTGGTCCAGACCTTCCCCTTGGGCCGCCTTCCCGCCCGGGGAGCCTGGGAAGGGACCTGCTGGGTGGCTTCCTGCCGGATCTCCTTTGCCGCCGTCACACGCTTCTTTTCGGCCGCCGCCTCGCCCCGCCTTGAACCAGGCGCCGGGGACGCCCGGGGGACGTGGATTTACACCGGTAGGATTGGATTCCCCCCAATAAAGAAAGGGGTGCCTGGGCGCCCCTTTTTCTCCGTCCCTCTTCTTGTCGTTCCGGATCAGTTGACCAGGGTCCAGACCTCGCCGTCGTTGGCGGTGTGGCCCACGGCGGTGGTGCCGGCCATGGTGGTGACGCCGTTCAGGTAGGCGGCGTTCCAGCTGGGAGTCGTGGTGGTGCCGCTATACCGGGCGGTGGTGTTCTTGCAAGCCAGCACGTCGCCGGAGGCGTCCACGAAGAAGGCCCTGTTGCCCGAGTTGCCCCGGTTCACCGGCCAGGCGTAGCAGCACCAGGTGGTCTCGGCATACTGGGGATCCACGACGCCGTAGGCCGTCTGGGTCTCGGTCACGCCGTGCAGGTTGGAATCCGGCAGGAAGATCCGGAAGTAGTAGCCGGACCGGGAGAGCAGGCCGTTGGCGTCCAGGCTGCCGAAGCTCCTGGAAACGACGGGCGGGCTGATCCGCGTCGTGGTGGCGGCGCCGGAGGCGTTCCGGATCCCGGCCGTGCCGGCCAGCTCCTTGAAGAAGCCGTATTCGCCCTGGCCGTTGTTGTTCACGTCGATGGCGGCGCTGGCCTGGACCTGGCCCTGGGCGGCGCTCAGGTTCTTCAAGGTCCCGATGGCCGCCGTCTCGTTGGCGTTGATCCTCGCGGCCAACAGGTTGGGGATGGCGATCGAGGCGATGATCGCGATGATGGCAATCACGATCATGAGCTCGATCAGCGTGAAACCGTGGACATTCTTCTTCATCTCGAGAGCTCCTTTTTCATTGGGGATACAAAAAACGTCCCGAACCTCTTCCCTTGTCCTCTCCTCCTCCTTCGCGGGGAACCGGGCCGGCTATCCGCCCCCGGTCTTTCCCTTTTTCGGTCTCAACCTGGGATCCCTCGCGATTTCCCGGAACTCCTTCCTCTCGAGAGCCGCCTCGAGAAGCCCGGGGGACCTTTTCCCCAGGACCAGGAGAACACTAGTTGCACTTTCGGCATCGCCCTCCCTCAACTTGAGCTCCGCCAGGTGAAGTAGGGCCGAAGGGCGTCTCTTCCCGGCACACTCGAGCCAGCGGGATCCTTCCCGGTTCATTCCGGCCCGCGCGTAGTAGAGCCCGCAGGCCTCCTGGACCTCCGGGTCCCGGCCCGCAGCGTCCAGGGCCAGGGCCAGGCAGTCGGCCACTTTCTCCCTTGGCGCTTTTTCGGCCAGGAGGGATTCTCCCCGCAGGAGATACCACTTGGCCCTCTCCCCGCCCCGGAGGAGGGAGGGGTCCATGGTGTCCAACCACTTCACCGCAAGAGCCGGCCGGGACCTGTCCAACTGGATCCGGGCCAGGGCGAAGGTCAGGGACCGGCGCCTGGAGGGCGAACAACCCTCCTGCTCCAGGGCCTCCTGGTAGAACCGGAGGGCCCCCGCCCGGTCGTCGCCGAGAAGGCGGGCGTAGCCGAGGAACTCGAGGATGCAGGCCAGGTCTTCCCCCTGCCAGTGCTCCTCTCCTCCCCCCTGCTCCAGGGCCTCGCGGACCTGCCTCTCCGCGGCGTGGAGTTGCTCCTCCGCCCGGGAGAGCATCCTTTTCCTCAGTTCGTTGGGGCCGCCCTTCCAGTTCCTGGGCATCTGCCGCACCGCATCCAGGGTGACCTGGGCGGAGCGCACCAGGGTTCCCGGGTCCGCGTCCACCTTTCTCACGAATCCCGCCCAAATGAGGGCGGAAGCGACGACTCCCGCCGTCCCGTAGAGGGCCAAGCGCCCCTTGCCTTTCGTTTCCTTCATGAAACCCTCTTTCTCGCCTTTCGCCCTTTTTTTTCGTTCCAGGGTTTATCCTGGGTGGGCCAGTTTCTCCTGGAGCTTGAAGATGGGCAGAAAGATTGCCAGCACGATTCCGCCCACGATGATGCCCATGATGCCGATCATGATGGGCTCGATGAGGGAGGTGAGCCCCTTGACCTCCTGGGAGACCTGCTCGTCGTAGAACTCCGAGATCTTTTCCAGGAGGTTCTCCAGGCTGCCCGAACGCTCGCCGATCCCGATCATCTTGGTGACCATGGGGGGGAAGACCTGGGAGCGGGCCAGGGGCTCCGCCAGGGTATCCCCTTCCTTGACGCTTTCCTTCGCCTCGTCGATGGCCTTGGAGAGGACCATGTTCCCCGTGGTCTCGGAAACGATCTCCATGGCTCCCAGGATGGGAACGCCGGATTTCACCAGGGTGGAGAAGGTCCGGGCGAACCTGGAAATGGAGACCTTGCGGAAGAGAGGGCCGAAGATGGGCATCTGGAGCATCAGCTTGTCGAAGAGATACCGGCCCTTCGGGGTCTTCTTGAAGATGGTGATTCCGGCGAAGAGGCCGAAGATCCCGCCGAGAATCAGGTGCCAGGAATTCTTGCAGAAGTCGGAAACGCTCAAGATGAATTGCGTCACCCCGGGAAGATCGATGTCCAGGGAGGCGAAGACCGGCCGGAACTGGGGGACGATTCCCACCATGAGGAAGCCGGCGATTCCGAAGACCAGGACCAGGGAGACCACCGGGTAGGTCATGGCCGACTTGATCTCCCCCTTCAGTTTCTGGGCCGCCTCCTGGTACTCGGCCAGGCGCTGGAGGATGATGTCCAACTGCCCGGACATCTCCCCCGCCTTGATCATGGAGACGTAGATGTCGCTGAAGACTTTGGGATGCCTGGACAGCCCCATGGAAAGATCGGCGCCCCCCCGGATGTCCTCGGTGACCTGGGCGAGGCAGTTCCGGAATTGCGGGGATTCCGCCTGTTCTCCCAGGACTTCCAGGGCTTCCAGGAGAGGAATGCCCGAGCTCAACATGGTGGAAAGCTGCCGGGTGAAGAGGACCACTTCGCCTTTCTTCGCGCCGGCCTTCGTGGTTGCCCCGCCGCCCTTCTTTCCCAGGGTGATGTTGAAGTTCAACCCGCCGCCGGCGGGCTTGATCTCCATGGGCACCAGGCCCTTCTTGCGGAGTTCGTTGATGACCTCCGCCTCGCTGCCGGCCTCGAGGGTGCCGCTTACGTTCTTGCCCCCCTGGCTTCGTGCCGTGTATTTGAATTTCTTGGCCATTTCTCGTTGCCTCCTTCCCCCTTCTCTCTCCTACAGGTCTCCCTCCGCTCCTGTCCGTCTCAATCGGCCATGGTGACCCGCAACATTTCCTCCAGGGAGGTCTTCCCCCTGATCACGTTGAGGACGGCGCACCGCCTGAGGGTAATCATCCCCTCCTCGATGGCCTTCTTCTTCAGGTCCTGGACGTTGGCCCTCTCCACGATCATCCTCTTGATCCCCTCGGAGATGGGCATGGTTTCCAGGAGCGCGAATCTCCCCTTGTATCCGCCGCTGCACCTGGGGCACCCGACGCCTTTGTAGATGGTGAAATCCTCCTTGAGATCCTCCTCGGTGAACCCCAGGGCCAGGAGCCGCTCCTTGGGCGGGGTTTCGATCGGCTGGCGGCAATAGGTGCAGAGTTTCCTGCTCAGCCTCTGGGCGCAGATCAGGATGGTGGAACTGGCCACCATGAAGGGGTCGAGCCCCATGTCCACCATACGGGTTACCGTGGACGCCGCGTCGTT
Organism: uncultured Planctomycetia bacterium; assembly: GCA_964415725.1. GTDB lineage: Bacteria > Planctomycetota > UBA1135 > UBA1135 > JALUZX01 > JALUZX01. Next base: position 6,391 of record CAYQBW010000032.1, on the reverse strand, counting down.
GGTGTGAAGGGTTGAAAGAACCAGGTGGCCCGTCAAGGCCGCCTTCACGGCGATCTGGATGGTCTCCGTGTCGCGGATCTCACCCAGAAGAATGACGTCGGGGTCCTGCCGGAGGATGGACCTGAGGGCCGCGGCGAAAGTGAGCCCCCGCTTGGGGTTCACGGGCACCTGGTTGATCCCATCCAATGTATATTCGACCGGGTCTTCCACGGTGACCAGGTTGATTTCCGGCTTTGCGATCTCCTTCACCGCCGAATAAAGGGTCGTGGACTTACCCGAGCCCGTGGGGCCGGTCACAAGGATCATGCCGTAAGGCTTCCTGATGGCCTCGGCGTAATCCTTGAGGGCCTTCTCCTCGAACCCCAGGTCCTTCAGGTTCAGGGAGAGGTTGCTGCCGTCCAGAATACGCATCACCACCTTCTCCCCGTAGACCACGGGAAGGAGGGAGACGCGGAAGTCGATGGCCCGGCCCTCGAACTTGATCTGGAATTTCCCGTCCTGGGGCTTCATCCGTTCGGCGATGTCCAGGGCCGCCATGATCTTGATCCTGGAAGTGATGGCGGACTGCATCTTCTTGGGGGGCTGCATCACGTCCACCAGCACCCCGTCCTTGCGGTAGCGGACTTTCACCTTCTTCTCGAAGGGCTCGATGTGGATATCGGAAACCTTCTCCTTGACCGCCTTGGAGATGATCATGTTCACCAGCTTGACGACGGGGGACCCTTCGTCGCTCAAGTCGGAAAGGTCGAGGGACTCTTCCCCGATGGCGTCCTCCTTGAGCTCCACGTCGTCCCCGTCGTAGTCCCCGAGAACTTCGTCCATCTGGGTCTCGGGGGACTTGTAGAACCGCTGGATGGCCTCGCGGATGGACCTTTCGTCCCCCACGACGGGTCTCAGCTGGCACCCCGTAATGATCCGGATGTCGTCCAGCTTGAGGACGTCGAAGGGATTCCCCACGGCCAGGGTCAGGACGTCCCCCACCCGGTCGATGGGGAGGATCCCGTAATCCATGGCGACTTCCTGGGGCACCGTCTCCAGGACGTCTTCGTTGGGATGGACCTTCTCCAGGTCCACGGGAACCATGTTGGCGGACTGGGCCGTAAGACCCAGGATCTCCCTGGAGTCCAGGATCCCCTCCTCCTCGAGCACGGCAGGGAAGGATTTCTTCTCCTCCTTGGCCTTGAGGAGGAATTCATCGGCTTTCTCGGGGGAGAGGATCCCCGAGCCGATGAGAATGCTCCTGAGCTTCTTGGAAAGGGTGCTCATCACCTGGCCCTGGTGGGGGTCCTCTGCATGAGACGCATCAGTTCGGCCGGATCGGTGGAAACGGACAAGGCGTCATCGAAGGAGACTGCGTTGGCCTTGTACAGCTCGTAGAGAGACTGGTTCATGGTCTTCATCCCAAGCTTTCCGCTTGTCTGGATGATGGAGTAGATCTGGTGGGCCTTGTTCTCGCGGATCAGGCTCCGGATGGCCGGGTTGGCCACCATGATCTCCGCCGCCAGCACCCGTCCCCGGCCTGTCACCTTGGGGAGAAGCTGCTGGGAAAAGACCGCCTGGAGGGTAAAGGAGAGCTGGGTCCGGATCTGCTGCTGCTGGTGCGAGGGAAAGACGTCCACCACCCGGTTGATCGTCTGGACGCAGTCGCTGGTGTGCAGGGTGGCGAAGGTCAGGTGCCCCGTCTCGGAGAGGGTGAGGGCCGCTTCGATGGTTTCCAGGTCCCGCATCTCACCGATGAGAACCACGTCCGGGTCCTGCCGGAGGACGGACTTCAATGCCTTGCTGAATGCCTTGGTGTCCGAGCCGACCTCCCTCTGGTTCAAAAGGCACTTCTTGTTCTTGTGGAGGAACTCGATGGGGTCCTCGATGGTGACGATATGGGAAGACCGGTTTTCATTGATGTAATTGATCATGGCCGCCAACGTGGTGGATTTCCCCGACCCCGTGGCCCCGGTGACCAGGACGAGTCCCTTGTGGAGGGAGCAGATGCTCTCGCAGACCTTCTTGGGAAGCCCCAGGTCCTCGAAGGAATAGACCTCGAAAGGGATGACCCGGAGAACGGCGGCGATGGTCCCCCTCTGCATGAAGGCGTTGGTCCTGAACCGGCCGAGCCCCCCCACACCGAAGGAGAAATCGATTTCCAGGTCCTTTTCGAACCGGGCCACCTGGTCCGGGTTCAGGACGCTGTAGACCAGTTTCTGGGTGACCTCGGGGGTGAGGATCTCGAACTCCGTGTCCACAAGCTTCCCGTCGATCCGGATCTTGGGCGGAGCCCCCACGGAAAGGTGGAGGTCCGATCCCCCACGCTCCACCATCAAGGTCAAGAGTTCTTCCATCGTGATCATGTCGCGTCCCTCCAGTTGGACTCGGGGCCCGTTCCCGCCAACCTATCGGCCCCACCCGGGGGGAAGGTTGAGAAGGGGAAGGGGGAAGAGGGGGCCTTTTCCCTGGAATCGGCGCCCCCCGGAGAGAAGGGAAGGGCACGAGGGATCAGATGGAAACAAGCGGAGGGAGCCGAAGCTCCCTCCGCCGGCGTGAAAAAAGGAGGAAAAGGAAAGGAAGAACCCGGCGGGTCAGGACCCGGATTCCTTCTCCTTCCGATAGGCCGCCACGATCTCCTGCTGGATGTTCCCCGGGACGGGCTCGTAGTGGCTGAATTCCATGGTGAAGGAGCCCTCTCCGGCGGTGATGGACCTGAGCTGGGCCGAGTAGTCCAGGGCCTCCTTGAGGGGGACCTGGGCCTGGATGACCTGGATGTCTCCGTGGGCCTCCATGCCCGTGAGCCGCCCGCGCTTGGTATTCAGGTTTGCCGTAATATCGCCGGTGAACCTGGTGGGCACCTCGATCGTGAGATTCATGATGGGCTCCAGGAGAACGGGCTTGGCCTTCTCGAAGGCCTCGGCGAAGGCCTTGGCGCCGGCGATCTGGAAGGAAAACTGGTCCGAATCCACGGGGTGGTGCTTTCCGTCGTATACCTCGACGCCCACGTCCACCACGGGATACCCGGCGATCACCCCCTTCTTCATGGCGTTCACGATCCCTTTCTCCACCTCCGGGATGAACTGCCTGGGGATGTTCCCGCCCACCACCTTGTCCACGAACTCGAATCCTTCCCCCCGCTCCTTGGGGAAGATGCGCAGGAAGACCTCGCCGAACTGCCCCCGGCCGCCGGTCTGCTTCTTGTGGCGATGGTGGCCTTCGGCCCGGGCCGTCACCGTCTCCTGGTAGGGCACCTTGGGGAGGCGGACTTCCAGGTCCAGCTTGTACCGGTTCTTGATCCGCTCGATCTGGACCGCCAGGTGAAGCTCCGAGAGACCCTTCACCAGGAGTTCCCCCGTGGAAGGCTCCCTCTCCGTCAGGAACGTGGGGTCCTCGCTGGAGATCCGGGCCAGAGCGCCGGCGATCTTCTGCTCGTCTCCCCTCTGCTTGGGAAAGACAGCGCGGGAGACCATGGCCTGGGGCTGCTTGGGAAGAGGGAAGCGGAGGGGATGGTCCGGGTCGCAGATCGTGTCCCCGTATTCCAGGCTCTCCACCTTGGCCACGGCCACGATCTCCCCGGGCACGGCTTTCTCCACCTGTTTTCTCTCTTTGCCGTGGACCTTGAGCACGTGGCCCACCCGCTCGCTCTTCCCGGTCCGGGCGTTCCAGAGGGAGGAATCGGCCTCCAGGGTCCCCCGCCGTATGCGCAGGAAGGAGAGCTTCCCCACGTGGGGGTCGGAGAGGATCTTGACCACCTGGGCCGCCAGGGGGCCCGAGGGGTCGGGTTCCACGGACTCGCTGGCCTCCTCTCCCTCTTTGGGATAGGCCGGAAACCCGCCCCGGTGGAGGGGAGAGGGGAAGAAGCGGGACGCGAATTCCAGGAATTCCTCCACTCCGGCCAGGGAAGGAGGAACGGCGGTGAAGACGGGAACGACCTTCCCCTCCGTCATGGCCCGGGGGAGGGCCTCTTCCAGGGCTTCCGTGGAAAGAGACCCTTCCTCGAAGTACTTCTCCATCAAGGCCTCGTCCACCTCCACCACCCGTTCCTCCAGGACGGCCCGGTAGTCCCCGGCTTTGTCTCCCTCTCCTTCGAGGACGCGCAGAACCTTGGAAAAAGCCTTCCCGTTCGCGTCCGGGTAGGTCACGGGAACGCACACGTCCCCGAAGGTCTGGACCAGCTCCTCCAGGAGGGCGGAAAAATCGGTGTTCTCCGCTTCGGGCCGGGTAACCAGGATGGCCCGGGCCACGCCGGCTTTTTCCGCTTCCTTCCAGAGCTTCCTGGCGTTGAAGGTCACCCCCCCCGCGCTGCTCACCACCAGGACGGCGGTCTCCACGGCGTGGAGGGCGGAGATGGCCTCGGCGATGAAATCGGGATACCCGGGGGTATCGAAGACGTGAAAGGCCGCCTTCTTGTAGGGCACGAAGAAGAGGTGGGAGGAAAGGGTGTGCTTTCTTTCCACTTCCTCCGGCTCGGTGTCGCTGATGCTCGTCCCCTCCGCCGTGGATCCGTGCCTGGAAGAGGCCCCGGCCTTGAAGGCAAGGGCGTCGAGGAAGGCGGTCTTACCCGAGTCCCCGTGACCGAGGAGGACGAAATTCCGGAAATCTTTCGTTCCGTAGGCCATGATGCGCTCCTGGGGAGAAGAAAAGAATCCGGGCCGCGGCCCGGATGATTCATCCGGGATAGACCGGCCCGGAAAGAGGAAGAATATAGGTGGATGGCCCCCGGATTTGCAACCTTCCCGGCCCGCTCGGGGGGGAGGAGGCCCAAAGCCCGGGGACCGGCCTGCACCTACTTGTTCTTGGGAGGACCGACCAGGACTTCGACCCGCCGGTTCTTCTTCCTCCCCGCGGCGGTGGCATTGGAAGCCACCGGGTCGTTCTCCCCGTAGCCCAGGACCACCAGGTTCTTCGAAGGCACGCCGCACTTGGAGAGGTAGGAGGCCACCCGGTCCGCCCGTTCGACCGAAAGGTGCCGGTTGCTCCGGTAGAGCTTCCTTGTCTTCCTGATGGGCTGGTTGTCGGTGTGGCCCGCCACGTAGATCCATCGCCCGGGGAATCTCCGGGACACGACCTGGGCCACTTTCCGGAGAATCCGCTTCCCCTGGGGAGTGAGGGTGGTGCTCCCCGGCGCGAAGGTCACCGTGGACTGGATTCCGATGCTGATCATCCCGTGCCGGAAGGAGACATGGGCCCCCTTGCCGATCTCCTTCTGGATGGCCTCGGTCTGGGAGGGAGATTTGCGGGCGCTTGCCTCGGCCAGGCCCTTGTTCTCCTCCAGGAGCCTCCGGTTCTCTTCCACCAGCCGTCTTTGCTTGGCCAGGATTTCGCTGTTTTGCTGCCTCAAATCGGAAACCTGGGCCTGAAGCCGGGAGATCTCCTCGTTCAAATCCATGATTCTCTGCTGGTACTTGGCCGTGCAGCCCCCCCCCAGGAGAAGGGCGGCGCCCGCCAGGACGGATGGGAGAA
>CAYQBW010000032.1:0-936 GCA_964415725.1 uncultured Planctomycetia bacterium | reverse complement strand
GAGAAAGCCAACGTTTCTCATGGTTTCGCTCCTTGGTTGTGGTTCGCGTCAGGGTTCATACCGGATCCACCCTTCCTTTTCCTGAGGACCAGGAAACCCAGAAAGGCGGCAAGGGTCAGGGCCAGGAGCAGGATGGAGATCTCCGGGCCCCGAACCATTCCCTCCATGAGCCGCTCCCCCCACCGGGAGAGGAGGTCCCGGCCCAGGATCACGGTCCAGGCGGCCCCGGCGAGGAAAGGACCGAAAGGCAGGTAGTGGTCCCTCCGCGCCAGGGCAATGAAGATACCCACAAAGGCCCCGAAAAGGGAAGCCAGGAAGAATACGGCCAACACCCCCAAGGGGCCCAGGAGCCCTCCCAGGAAGGCCAGGAACTTCACGTCCCCCATCCCCATGGCCTCCTTGCGGAAGGCCGCTTTTCCCAGGATCCCCGTGAGCCAGGGGATCCCTCCGCCCGCGAGGACACCGGCGAAACCGGCCGCCAGGACCCCCCAGGCTCCCGGGAGGAGATCCTGGGGCCACCCCAGGTGGAAGGGCGAGAGGAGGGCCAGGAACGGGGCCGCCGGAATCCCCGGAAGGGTGAGGGAGTCGGGGAGGATCCTGTGCTCCAGGTCGATGACCGAGGCCGCCGTGAGCCAGACGGAGAGCAGAAAACCCAAGACAGCGTATCCCGTCCCAAGGCCCGCGGGGCCCCAGGCGCGCCAGGCTACGGCCGTGAAGAGGAGGCCGCAAAGGGCTTCCACCAGTGGGTAGCGGACGGGAATGGGGCCCCTGCAGGACTTGCATCTTCCACCCAGGAGGAAAAAACTGAGAAGGGGAATATTGCCCCACCATGGTATGGGGTCCCCGCAAAGGGGACAGTGGGAGCGGCTCCCCATGCGGAAGAATACGCCTCTTGGGATTCGATAGGCAAGGACGTTGGCGAAGGAGCCGCAAGCC
>CAYQBW010000031.1:0-11317 GCA_964415725.1 uncultured Planctomycetia bacterium | reverse complement strand
GGACCTTGTCATCGTGGGGGCGGGACCGGCGGGAATCTCTGCGGCTCTCGAGGCGCGGAAGAAGGGATACTCCTTCGTTCTCCTGGAGCAGGGGAGGGTCCTCGACACCCTCTCAGCCTACCCCGACGGGAAGAAGGTCTTCGCCGAGCCTTCCACGCTGAAGACCCTGGGCGAACTCTGGTTCGACGATTCGGCCAAGGAGGAACTCCTGGAACGCTGGGGGCGGGCGGCGGCGGACCTCCCGGTGCGGCTGGGAGCGGAAGTCACGGGCATCATGGGGGAGGAGGGGGACTTCCGCGTGGAGACCAAGGGAGGGGAGACCTTCCGGGCGAGGAGGGTGATCCTTGCGCTCGGGAGGATGGGAAACCCCAGGAAGCTCGGCGTCCCGGGAGAAGACCTGCCCTGTGTCTATTCACGTCTCTTGAATCCCGGGAAATACGAGGGAAAGAATATTCTCGTCGTGGGGGGCGGAAACTCGGCCGTCGAGGCGGCCCTGGCCCTGGCCGGGGCCAACCAGGTGACCCTGGTCCACAGGGGGGAGGACTTCCCCCGGGTCTTCAAGGACCTGAGGAGGAGGCTGGAGGAGAAGGAGAGGGAGGGAAAGGTCCGGATCCTCCGGTCGGCCCGGGTCCTCTCCTTCGGGCCCAAGGCGGCCGAAGTGGAGGCGGGGGGGCGGAGGGAGACCCTGGAGATGGACGCCGCCTTCGTCCTGATCGGGACCGATCCTCCCCTGGCCTTCTTCAGGAGGGCCGGCATCGCCCTGGAAGGGGCCTGGACCTGGTGGAGAGTCCTCACCCTGGCCTGGGTCTTCTTTCTGGTCTATGCCCTCTACGGGATCAAGGCGGGGATTTGGCCCTTCCGTGGGGTTTACGCGGCCCTGCTCTCGGCCCGCCTGGACCCTTCCTTCCTCTACGGGATCCTCTACACCGTTCTCGTCACGACCTTCGGCGCCCGGGCCCTCTGGAAATACCGGGACGATCCTTACCAGCGGAAGCGTTTCTCCACGCTCATGGCCGCCCAATGGCTGGTCTACTTCCTCCTCCCCTGGGGCCTCTTCTACCTGGGATACCCGGAGTGGTGGCGCACCTGGGGCGTGACCCTCACCTACCCGCTCGGCTATTACGCCCTCTGGGAACCCTCCTCGTCCCTCTTCGCGGGAAGCGCCCTGCCCTGGGCCCTGGGATCCCTGGCGGCCTTCCTGGTGGTGATGCCCCTGGTGTCGGCCTTTTTCGGGAAGGCCTTCTGCGCCTGGGTCTGCCCCTGCGGCGCCCTCGCGGAGACCGTGGGCGACGAGTGGCGCCACAAGGCCCCCCGGGGGAAGGGGGCGCGCAAGGTCGAGGTCTCCAGCACGGTGATCCTCCTTCTCACCCTGGCGGCGAGCTTCTACATCGTCCTGGACTACAGGCTCTCCCTGGAGCCCGATACGGTCAAAAAGGTCTACAAGGCGGCCGTGGACCTGGGGCTGGCCTCGATCCTGGCCATCACCCTCTACCCCTTCAAGGGAGGGAGGATCTGGTGCCGCTTCTTCTGCCCCCTGGCCAAGTGGATGGAGCTCTGGGGGCGCTGGACCGGCGGGAGGCGGGCCATCATCCCCAACGACGAGTGCATCTCCTGCGGGGAGTGCACCAGGTATTGCCAGATGGGGATCGACGTCCGGGCCTTCGCCCAGAGGGGGGAACCCCTCTCCAACGAGTCCACCTCGTGCGTCTTCTGCGGGATCTGCGTGAACAAGTGCCCCGTGGACGTGTTGCGTGTGGGCCGGCTCCCCAAAGAGAAGGGGAACGGACGTGCTTGACTTCCTGGCCCTCTCCCTCCTGGTCCTCTACTGCCTGGCCGCTCTGGTTCTTTTGGTCTACGCCCTCAACTGTTTCGTCATGGTCTTCCTCTCGGCGAGAAAACGGAAGGAACGGTTCGAGGAGGAGAGGGAGGTCCTGGAACGTTTCCGCCGGGAGAAGGGGGAGGAAGACCTGCCCTTCGTCACCACCCAGATTCCCCTCTACAACGAGGCGAACGTGGCGGAAAGGGCGATCCGGGCGGCCTGCGCCATGGAATACCCCCGGGACCGCCACGAGATCCAGGTCCTGGATGACTCCACCGACGCCACCAGGGAGATCACGGAGAGGCTGGTCCGGGAATACAAGGAAAAAGGATACCAGATCGAGAGGATCGCCCGCGCGGACCGGAAGGGCTTCAAGGCGGGGGCCCTGGCCGAGGGCCTGGAACGGGCGCGGGGGGAGATGGTCGCCATCTTCGACGCCGATTTCGTTCCTCCCCGGGACTTCCTGATGAAGACCGTTCCCTTCCTGGTGGTGCGGAAACGTCTCGGGTTCGTCCAGGCGAGGTGGGGCCACCGGAACCGCTTCTTCTCCCTTCTCACGGCGGCCCAGTCCATCGGGATCGACGGGCATTTCGCCGTGGAGCAATCGGCCCGGTGCTGGAACGGGCTCTTCCTCAACTTCAACGGCACCGCCGGGGTGTGGCGCAAGCGGGCCATCCGTGAGGCAGGAGGCTGGCAGGACGACACCCTCACCGAGGACATGGACCTCTCTTACCGGGCCCAGCTCGCCGGGTGGGAGCCCTACTTCCTGTTCGATGTGGTGGCCCCGGCGGAACTGCCCACGGACATCAACGCCTTCAAGATCCAGCAGCACCGCTGGGCCAAGGGCTCCATCCAGACGGCCCGGAAGCTCCTTCCACGGATCCTCGCCGGGGGGGACATCCCCTTCTTCAAGAAGCTCCAGGCCTTCCTCCACATGACCCACTACGCCATCAATCCCTTGATGGTCCTGATGACCCTGCTCGCTCTTCCCCTGCTGTTTCTCTCCCACCGCTGGTTCCACCCTGTGATCATGGCCGGCCTTCTTTTCCAGATGTTCGTCTCCCTTCTCGGCACGAACCTCCTCTACGTCTTCTCCCAGAAGATGGCCTACCAGGACTGGTGGAAGAACCTCCGGTATCTTCCGGCCCTGATGGGACTCGGCGTGGGCATGGCCGTGAACAACACCAAGGCCGTCCTGGAGGCTCTCGTGGGCAAGCCCAGCCCCTTCGTCCGCACCCCCAAGCTCGGCGAGGCCGCCGAGGAAAGCCGGGGAAAGGCCCGGTGGTATCGCCCCGGGAGGAGCGGGCTCTACGCGGCGGAACTCTTTCTCGGCGCCTGGTCCCTGGCGGCTTTTCTCAAGTACCTGGTGCTGCTCAAGTTCCTGGTGGGGCCCGTGCTCATGATCAACGCCATTGGGTATACGTCTGTTGGGATCCTCACCCTGTCCCACGAGATCAGGGCCAAGCGGCGTGCCGGGGCGTAGCCTGCTTCCTTTCGCCGGGGCGGCCCTGCCGCTGGGGGCCCTGTCTCTCCTGCTCGGGTCCTGGAAAGGCTCCTGCTCCTCCTGGGTGGTTCTCTCCTCGCTCGGAACCGTTGCCTGCTGGGGGCCGGTCCTCTACCTCTCTTTCAAGGGGAAGGCCGGGAAGGGGACGGTCCTTTTCGGGGTCCTCCTGGCCCTGGCCTTCCGGCTGGCCCTCTTTTCCGCTCCCTTCGAGCTTTCCGAGGACGCCGCGCGGTATCACTGGGACGGAAAGGTCCTGGCCCACGGGATCAACCCCTACCTGTATCCGCCCAAGGCGCCCGAATTGGACGGCCTCAGGGGGGACGCCCTGGACGATAGAGTCAGCGGCATCAGTTACCGGACCCTCACGGTCTATCCGCCCCTGGCGGAACTCTCCTTCGCCGCGGGTTACCTGCTTACGCCGGGAAGGCTCGCGGGCCTTCGCTTCCTCTGGCTCCTGGCGGAACTGGCAGCCTGGCTCCTGGCGCTGAAGGCCCTCTCCCGCCGGGGGCTTCCCCTTTCCCGTTTCTTCCTTCTCGCCTGGTGCCCCCTGCTCGTCTTCCAGGGCTACCTGCCGGGCCACGTGGACCTTCTCTCCCTGCCCTTCCTCCTGCTCTTCCTGGAGGCGGTGGACCGGAAGAGGGCCGCCCCGGCCGGGGCCTTCCTGGCCCTGGCCTGCCTGGTGAAGCCCTTCGCCGGGCTCCTTCTCCCGGCGGCCTGGATGGTCCTCGGGAAGGAGGAGAGGCGGCGATTCGCCGGGGTCTTCGCCGGGGTCGGCATCCTCTTCTACCTTCCCTTTCTCGGGGCGGGCTGGAACCTCTTCAGCTCCATGCTTCTCATGGCCCGCAAGTGGTCCTTCAACGGGAGCGCGGCGGCCCTCCTGGAACAGGTGATGCCCATGGGCCCGGCCCACCTGGTCTCGGCCCTCCTCATGGTCGCCTTCGTTTTCTACGGGGCGCGGCGGGGAAAGGACTTCCTGGACAAGGCCCTTTGGGCCGCCCTTTCCTTCGTCGCCTTCTCGGCCACCCTCTTTCCCTGGTATCTCGCATGGATCCTCCCCCTCCTTCTCTTCCGGCCCCACCCGGCCCTCCTGGCTTTCGCGGCCCTGGTCTCCCTCTCCGACATGGTGCTCCTGGACTTTCTCTCCAAGGGGGTCTGGCGCCAGCCCCTCTGGACGGGGGTGGTGGAATACCTGGCCTTCTACGGTCTTCTCGGCTGGGCGGCCCTGCGGGGCTACCGGCGGAAGACCTCCCCCAGTTTCGCCGCCAGGACGTAGCCCAGGATCCGCTTTCCCGCCAGGAAGGAGGCGGCCAGGTTCCCCGTCACCTTGGAGCGCCCCCCTTGGCGGATTTTGCGGCTTACCGGAACTTCCAGGATCTTCATCCCCAGGCGGACGGCCTTGACCTGCATCTCGATGGTCCAGCCGTAATCGGGGTCGGCCATTTCCAGCCGTTCCAGGGCCTCCCGGGTGAGGGCGCGGAAGGGTCCCAGGTCCGTGAAGCGGATCCCCCAGAAGAGCCGGACGAGCCGGCAGGTGAGGGCGTTTCCGAAGCGCTGGGTGAAGGTGAGGGCTCCTTTTTCGGCGCCCCCGAGCACCCGGGAGCCGATGACCAGGTCGGCCCTCCCTTCGGCCAGGGGGGCGAGCACCCGGGGAAGCTCGGCCGGGTCGTCGCTCCCGTCGCCGTCCATGAAGGCCAGGATGTCCACCTGCCCGGCGGCCCGGATGCCGGCGAGGCAGGCCGAACCGTAGCCCCGCCGGGGCTCCCGGACCACGATCGCCCCGGCCCGCCGTGCCGCCCCGGCCGTGCCGTCCCGGGAGCCGTTGTCCGCCACCACCAGCCGGTCCACGATCCCCCGGTCCACCCGGGCGAGGAGAGGGGGCAGGGCCTCCTCCTCGTCCAGGGCCGGGATGACGAGGGCCACGCTCTTTCCCTGGAACATGGCCGGATTCTTCCCTTGGGAAAGGCGGGTGTCCACCCTAGGGGAAAACTATGAAATGGAAAATCCTTGTATTCGGGGCGGCCCTGGCCCTCCCGGCCTGCGGGAGCGGGGGGAAACCCGAGGCGGCGCCCACCCGGTCCTTCTCCTACGAGGGATACGCCTCGATCCTGAAGGCCCGGGTGGACGATCGCGGAAGGGTGGACTACGCCGCCCTGGCCCGGGACCGGAAGGGCCTGGATTCCTTTCTCGAGGGGGTCGCCGGCCTCTCCCCCGAGGCCTTCTCCAGGTGGAAAGAGAAGGACCGTCTCGCCTTCTGGATCAACGTATACAACGCCCTGACCATCCGGGCGGTCCTGGACCACATGCCCATAAAGAGCATCCGGGAGATTCCCGGGGTATGGAAGAAGTTGAAGTGGAGGGTCATGGGGAAGGATCTCACCCTGGACTTCATCGAGAACGGGATCCTCCGCAAGCGCTTCCAGGAGCCTCGGATCCACATGGGCCTGGTCTGCGCTTCCAGGGGATGTCCCTTCCTCTTGAACGAGCCCTTCCGGGGGGAGAAGCTGGAGGCCCAGCTCGACGGGCGGGCCCGCCTCTTTTTCGCCGACCCGAAAAAGTTCCGGATCGAGAGAGGGGCCCGCAAGGTCTACGTCTCACCGCTCTTCGACTGGTACAAGGCCGACTTCGTGAAGGCCTACGCCCCGAAAGGGGGGTTCAAGGGTCTCTCGCCGGAATGGAAGGCGGTGATGAACTTCGCCTCCCGTTACGTGAAGCCCGAAGACCGGGCCTACCTGGAGGCGGGGGGATACGAGATCGCCTTTCTTCCCTACGACTGGAGCCTGAACAAAGTCCCCGCGCGCAAGAAGAAGGGCCGTTGAGGTCATCCAGAAAGAGGCTGATCCTGTTTACCCGGTATCCCGTGCCCGGGCGGACCAAGACCAGGTTGATTCCCGCCCTGGGCCCGGAGGGCGCCGCGGACCTCCACCGGCGCCTTACGGAGCATGTCCTTGGGAGGGTGGGCCTACCTTCGTCGGGCTGGGATGTGGAGATCCGTTTCCAGGGAGGGGACAGGAAGAAGATGGCCTCCTGGCTCGGGGAGGGGTTCATATACAGGCCGCAGGGTCCCGGAGACCTGGGGCGGAAGATGCTCCGGGCCTTTCGGGGCGCCTTCCGGGAGGGCTCGGAGATGGCGGCGCTCGTGGGCTCGGACCTCCCCGGGCTCGGCTTGAGGATCGTGGAAGAGGCCTTTGGTTTCCTTCGCCGGGCCGACCTGGTGCTTGGGCCCGCCCGGGACGGGGGATACTACCTTGTGGGGATGAAAGCCCCCTGTCCCGGGCTCTTCGAGGGAATTCCCTGGGGCACGGCCCTGGTCCTGGAGGAGACCCTGGCCCGGGCGCAGCGGCTGGGCCTGGGGGTGGAACTCCTGGAACCCCTGGCCGACGTGGATAGGCCGGAGGACCTGGGGTTGGTTCCCCGGGAATGGCTGGGAAAGACTCGAATCGGGACAAAATGAGGGAAAACCGGCCCCCTGCCGATAGGGGCACAGCAAAAAAAGTGTCCCCCCTTCCAGGTTTTTGGGTAAAGGGTTAAACTGTGGTGTTCTCCGGGTCCGGAGCGTTTTTGTCCGGATCCACCTTTTCTTCAGTTCTTCGTGTCTTTTTTTCACCTCTGTTTCCATTTTTTCAAAGGAGACCCGACTATGAAAAAGACCCTTCTTGTCACCCTGTTTTTGGCAGGCGCCCTGGGCGCCCAGAGCACCGTGGTGGTGCCTGCCGGCTTCGCCAACACGGAAGGAAGCACCTACCACTGGATGGTGGGGCGTTATCCCATAAGCCGGGCCCAGCAGATCTTCTCCAAGAGCGTCATGCCTTCCTCGCCCATCGTGATCAAGTCTTTTAAAATGCGGCGAGACGGAAAACTTACGCTCAAGTATGACGCCCACAAGATCGATTACGTGGTCTACATGAGCAACAGGAAGGCCGATCCCCCCGCCGGCTACGGGTTCGGTTGGACCCAGAACCACGGCGCCGACCTCACCAAGGTCATGAACAAGAAGACCATCAACTGGCCGGCCCTTGCCAAGCCCACCACCCCGCCGGCGCCCTTCTCCATTCTTTTCGCCCTGGACAAGCCCTTCACTTACAAGGGCAAGGCCTTCGTCATCGACTTCGAATCCGTGCCGCCGCCCAACGTGACCAAGTATTACGTCAATTGGTTCACCGACGCGCAGAGTTACACGGGAGGCTGGAAGGGGCCCAAGACCGTCCGTCCCGTCCAGATCGGCAAGAGCTGCCGTCCCCCGGGAGCAAGCTCGGATCCCGCCAACTACGGATACTATCCCTATCCGGGTTCGCCTTTCTGGAAATACAGCTACTGGCGGATCAGGAAGGCCGGAGTTCCCGTTCTCCTTTTCGTCGGCTCCACGGACAAGAAGTGGGGCAACCTCAACCTTCCCTTCGATTTGACCCCCCTAGGAGCTTCGGGTTGCCACCTTTACGTGGACATGGTCCTGGCCTACGTCTCCAAGACCAACGCCTCCGGCAGGGCCGACTTCAAACTCGGCGCCGTTCCCCTGGATCCGGGGCTCACCGGCCAGGTCTACTATGTCCAGCAGTTCGCCTTCGACAAGAGCTTCAACGCCATGGGCATGGTGTCTACATTCGGAAGGAAGTATACAGTAGGCACGGGCTTCACCGGCACCTCGCCGGCCTTCGCTTTCTATGCCTACAAGTACTCCGCCACCGCCTCCTGGGACGCCGGCGATCCTTCGGCCATGTTCTACAGCGCCCGGGCCAACATCATCGAGCTGACCTACTGATCCCGGGATTTCCCTGGATGCCCGAGGGGGGCCGCCCGACCCGGCGGCCCCCTTCCAGATGGCCCGGGCGGGCATCCCTGGGGGAAAATTTGGACCCAGGGTCGCACGGTGAAACATTCTGAAACAGTTTTTCCCTCCCTTTGGGGGCCGGCTCGTGGGAGACGGAAACTTTCCCCTTCAATATCGGTGAGCGAGAGGTTATCCTTTTGTAAGCCTCAGGCGCCGGGATTCCCGCTTGCCGGGGGCTTTTTTCCTCAACGAATCGTGTCTTTTTTCACCCCCTGTTTCCCTCTTTTCACAAAGGAGTCCCAACCATGAGAAGAACCCTTTTTGTCACCCTGCTTTTGGCGGGGGCCTTGGGCGCCCAGAGCACCGTCGTAGTGCCCTCGGGATTCGCCAACAAGGAAGGCGGCAGCTACCACTGGATGGTGGGAAAATACGCCGTGGCCCGGGGCCAGCAGATCTACGCCAAGAGCGCCATGCCGTCGACGCCGATCGTGATCAAGGCCTTCAAGATGCGCCGTGACGGCAAGTCCTCCCTGACCTACCAGGCGCACAAGTATGATTACGAAGTCTACATGAGCAACAGGGCGGTCGATCCTCCCACCCAGTGCGGGTTCGGCTGGGCCGGAAACCACGGAGCCGACCTCACCAAGGTCATGAACAAGAAGGCCATCAACTGGCCGGCCCTTCCCAAGCCGACCACCCCGCCGGCGCCGTTTTCCATCCTTTTCGCCCTGGACAAACCCTTCCCCTACAAGGGCAAGGCCTTCGTCATCGACTTCAAGACCGTCCCTCCGGCGAACGTGACCAAGTATTACTACAACTGGTATACGGATGCCGAATACTATTCTTCGGGATGGAAATCCTACAAGGTCGTCAGGCCGACGAACATCGGCAAGAGCTGCCGTCCCAAGGGCGCAACCTCGGATCCCGCCAACTATGGATACTACCCCTATCCGGGTTCTCCCCTCTGGTTCTACAGCTACTGGCGGATCAACAAGGCCAACATCCCGGCCATGCTCTTCCTGGGCTCCTCGGACAAGAAGTGGGGCACGATCAACCTGCCCTTCGACCTGAGCCCCCTTGGCGCTCCGGGCTGTAACCTCTACGTGGACATGGTCATGGCCTTTATCTCCAAGACCAACAAATACGGCCGGGCCGACTTCAAACTCGGCGCCATCCCCGTGGATCCCACCCTCACGGGCCAGGTGTTCTACAACCAGCAGTTCCTGCTGGACGCCAACTCCAACGCCATGGGCCTGGTCTCGACTTATGGCCGGAAGTACACCATCGGCACGGGCTTCAGCGGCACCGCTACCGGCTTCTGCTTCTACGGCTACAAGTATACTGCTTCCAGCCCCTTCGAGCTGACCGACGCCTTCGCCCCTTACTACACTTCGCGGGCCAACATCATCGAGCTCACTTACTGAGTTCCCGACCCTTTGAAAACCCCCACCGCGGGGCCGCCGGGTCTTCCCGGCGGCCCCGCTTTTTTTCTTTACCTGGGTTTTCCCGGTGAAAAAGGCGGGAACCTCTCCAGGAGTTCGCCGATCATGTAGAGGGTATCCACGTGGATCACCGCCGTGGCCTCGTCCGTGGCCAGGAGGTGAAACCCGGCCCTGTCGAAGCGGTCATCGATGGGAACCCCTCTCTTCGTGTATTCCTTCACCTTCTTCCTCTTTCCACCCACGCAGGCGAGGAGCACGTCCGCAGTCTCCCAGGTGCCGCAGTAGGTCTTGGGATGGTAGTGGGAGTGGGTGACCACCATCACCTTCTTTCCCAGGACGGCCTGCTGGGCGAAGCGGATGAAATCCACCATCTGTTCGATCGGGGGGACCCGGATCTTTGGGGAAAGGTAGGAGGCGTAGATGGAGTCCGCCATGACCAGGTAGTCGATCCTCTCGAAGTATTCCTTCTTCTTCAGGATCTCCCGGACGGCCCCGAAACCCGCGCTGAAGGAGGTGATCCCCAGCCGGCCGATCTCGACCTTTCCCTTTCCGGAAAGGGAAGAGAGTTTCTTCTCCGCGTCGGCCAGGATGGCCCCCAGGTGTCCCGGGTCCCGGAAAGGGCCCTGGAAGGCCCGGGAGAGCCCCTCGAGGCTGGAGGTGTAGAGGACTCCCGGGACCCGGGCCTGGTAGAAGTTCGCTTCCGCCAGCCAGCGGGCGCCCTGGAAGTGGAGGAGAAGGGGGACCTTTCCCGGCCGGAGGTGGTAGTAGTCGGGAACGAAGAGAGTCCCCTCCAGGACTCCCAGGCGCCTGCCCCTGGGCCGGACCTTCACGGTGGAGCGCTCCGGCGGGAGCCTCCTTGGCGGGGCCGGGCCGGCGCCGGCGGACAGGACCAGGAGGGGAAAGAGAAGAAGGCCGGGAAAAAGGGGGAATTCTCGGTTTCTCATGAAATCCTCCGTGGGGGTAGTCTATCGCTGCCGGTCCCGGGAATCCCGCGGGAGGGGAAGGGGGCGCCTCCTGGAAGGAGGGAAGTAGTGAGAAACATGAGAAACCGAGTCGCCGCAGCCTTTCTCCCCTTCTTTCTTTGGGGCGTGGGTCCCTCCGCCGCGGGGAGGGTTCCTCCTCCTCCCTCTCCTTCCTTTCCCCTCCTCTTGAACCCGGCCCCGGGAGATCCGGGAAAGGCCGCTCCCTCGTGGAAGCCCATGAAGGGTTCGCCGGCGGTCTTCTTCTCCAAGGCGGGGTCCAAGACGGTCTTTCGGATGGATTGTCCCTTCGACAAGAACCCGGTGGAGCGGGCCTCGTGGGATCATCCTTTCCGGAAGGACCTCTCCTGGGCCCGGGGGGTGGGGATTCTCCTCTACGTGGAGGACCTCTCCCCGGTCTCCCACTTCACGCTCTTTCTGAAGAGCGGGAGGGGATGGTACGCCTTCCATCTCCGGGTTCCCTGGGAACGGAAATGGGCGGTCCTGGAGCTTCCCAAGGAGGCGAGCCGGATCGAGGGGGTTCCTTCCGGGTTCGGGAAGGTGGAAGCCCTCCGCTTCTCTGTATGGAGGAAGGGGAATACTCCAACCCGTGTCTATTTCGGGGGCCTGGGGGTTCTCCCCGGGAGGGGGGATTGCGCCGTGGTCCGCTGGGAGGGAACCCGGCTCCTTTCCCAGGGGAGCAGGAGGTATATCGGGGATTTCTGCCTGGGAGCCCTGGGCCTTCTCCGGCGTCTCGGCATGGAAGCCGTTCTCGTGAGCGACCTGGATCTCCGGGAGGGGATCCCCGGCCGGATCGGGCTCCTGGTG